>NZ_JBQQCE010000995.1:0-716 GCF_052245645.1 Streptomyces sp. KR55
CCGTGTTATCCGGTCGCGCCACCGCCGCAGCGAAGACGAGCGACGGCCCGGTGGAGATGCTGCGGCTGTTCAAGCTGGCGAAGGGGTCCGCGATCAAGTCCAGGACCCAGGCCATCAACCAGCTCAAGAGCGTCCTGATCTGCGCCGATGCCGAACTTCGTGAGTCCCTGGCAGGGCTGAGCAACCCGAAACTGTTCCAACAGTGCGCTCTACTCGCGGAGTCTGAGGTCTCCGGGCCGGCAGACGCCGCGCGGCACACCTTGCGACTGCTGGCCCGCCGCATCCAGCACCTGACCGAGGAGATCAACGACCTCAACAAGCGGATAACAGAAGCGATCCGAGCGAGAACCCCTGGCCTGCTCGACGTCCACGGCGTCGGCCCGGACACCGCAGCAGCCCTGCTCATCTCGGCCGGTGACAACCCCGAACGCGTCGACAGCGAGGCGTCCTTCGCCGCCCTGTGCGGCACCAGCCCGGTCGAGGCATCCTCCGGCAAGACCCAGCGCCGCAGACTCAACCGCGGCGGCGACCGCCAGGCCAACGCCGCCCTCTACCGAATCGTCCTCAGCCGCCTGCGCTGGGCGGGCCCTTCCCAGGACTACCTGCGGCGACGCCTCGCGGAGGGCAAGACCAAACGCGAGATCATCCGCTGCCTGAAACGGTACGTCGCACGAGAGATCTACCGGCACATCGCCCCCGCAAACACCGCGACACAC
>NZ_JBQQCE010000996.1:0-695 GCF_052245645.1 Streptomyces sp. KR55
GGTGCCGCGTGGGCGGCCGTGTTGCTCTTCTGTGTCACTGCTTCTTCGTGGTGTGCCTTGACGGCTGGTTTCAGTAGTCCTTGTCCTCGTCGTGGTCCTCGTCGTCGTAGCCCTTGTCGTGGTGGCTTTCGATCACCTTGAAGCTGCCCACGATCACATCGCCCTCTACGTTGCCATCGACCACGAACTGGGAGGACTTGGGCGGGAGAATGGCCTCCGGTGTGTTGCTGCAGTTGGCGGTGTCGAAGAATTCGACGATCTTCTTGCTGAGGTTTTCGACGTTGAAGGTGTCATCGGCGACGGGGCCGTCGCCGTTGGGGATCTGGACGCTGGTGACGGGGAAGCACTGGTACTTGTGAGCCGGGTACTTCTGCCCGTTGACGATGACCTTGCCCTTGTCGTGGTCCTTGTCGTCCCCGTGGTCCGACTTCTTGTGGTCGTAGCCCTTGTCCTCCTCCTTCTTGCCGCTGTCGCCACCGTAGGGGGCGTGGGCCGGGGCAATCTGCGGGGCGGACTGAGATGAACCGGTGGCGGAGGCGTAGGTCATTCCGGTGAGAGTCAGGGCCGTGACGCCGATGGCGGAAGTCGCAAGGGCGACAGTACGCGTCTTCATTTCTTCTCCTCGATGACAGAGGTGGCCGACTGGGCAGCCGACCCGTGAATGAACGTACTGACCGCATTTCTGGCTGTCATCT
>NZ_JBQQCE010000997.1:0-695 GCF_052245645.1 Streptomyces sp. KR55
GGTGCCGCGTGGGCGGCCGTGTTGCTCTTCTGTGTCACTGCTTCTTCGTGGTGTGCCTTGAC
Organism: Streptomyces sp. KR55; assembly: GCF_052245645.1. NCBI lineage: Bacteria > Bacillati > Actinomycetota > Actinomycetes > Kitasatosporales > Streptomycetaceae > Streptomyces > Streptomyces sp. KR55. The sequence goes on from NZ_JBQQCE010000997.1 coordinate 63, forward strand.
GGCTGGTTTCAGTAGTCCTTGTCCTCGTCGTGGTCCTCGTCGTCGTAGCCCTTGTCGTGGTGGCTGTCGATCACCTTGAAGCTGCCCACGATCACATCGCCCTCTACGTTGCCATCGACCACGAACTGGGAGGACTTGGGCGGGAGAATGGCCTCCGGTGTGTTGCTGCAGTTGGCGGTGTCGAAGAACTCGACGATCTTCTTGCTGAGGTTTTCGACGTTGAAGGTGTCATCGGCGACGGGGCCGTCACCGTTGGGGATCTGGACGCTGGTGACGGGGAAGCACTGGTACTTGTGAGCCGGGTACTTCTGCCCGTTGACGATGACCTTGCCCTTGTCGTGGTGCTTGTCATCCCCGTGGTCCGACTTCTTGTGGTCGTAGCCCTTGTCCTCCTCCTTCTTGCCGCTGTCGCCACCGTAGGGGGCGTGGGCCGGGGCAACCTGCGGGGCGGACTGAGAGGAACCGGTGGCGGAGGCGTAGGTCATCCCGGTGAGAGTCAGGGCCGCGACGCCGATGGCGGAAGTCGCAAGGGCGACAGTACGCGTCTTCATTTCTTCTCCTCGATGACAGAGGTGGCCGACTGGGCAGCCGACCCGTGAATGAACGTACTGACCGCATTTCTGGCTGTCATCT
>NZ_JBQQCE010000998.1:0-681 GCF_052245645.1 Streptomyces sp. KR55
GGGCTGGACCGTGCACCAGCTTGGCCGGCCCGTGCAGCTCCCCACCACCTGACCAACCCGGCTCCCCGCCGAGCGACAGAACCTCAAGACCTCTGCTTGGGAGTCGGCACTGCCAGCGTGGACAGTCCGCGCTGGTCTACCGCCAAGGAGGCGAGAGTGAACCTCGAGACCATCGACGAGATGTGGGACACCGTTGAGGCACTGTCGGGCGTCTGCCGCGAGGCGGGGAGCCACCTGCCGGAGGAAGAACTCAAGGCGCTGCAGGTCGGCAAGGCCGCCGAGGAGGCTGGTGAGGCGATGCACGCCCTTCACGGCCTCAAGGGACTGACGACCTGCGACGACAATCACAACTGGGACGAGGTCAGCAACGACCTGGTCGGCTGCGTCCTCGCCTCGATGATCGCCCTGCACTACATCAACGGAGACAAGGCCCGCGACGTGTTCGGTGAGGTCTTCCACCGCCGCACCCGCCGCGGCCGCGAAGCGATGGCGGCGGCTTCTGAAGCCTGACGCCCTGAACTGACCTCTCCCCAATGCTGTGCCCCGGGTCTGGTACGGCGAATTCCAGGGGTCGTTGCAACACAGTGATCAACTGGCTGTGGTCAGGAGCTTAGCGAGGCGCTCGGCTGGGGTTTCCCAGCCGAGCGTTTTGCGTGGGCGGCTGTTGAGTTCGGCGGCGAC
>NZ_JBQQCE010000999.1:0-721 GCF_052245645.1 Streptomyces sp. KR55
GGTCGACCTGGGCGTGCGTGAGGTAGACGTGATCCTTCGGGACTGGACGGGGGAGCGGGACGCCTGCCGCGGGGTTCACGGCGATGCGCTTCGCCCGCACGGCGTGCCCCAGCACGAGGGACAGCACGAGGTGGATCTTCTGGATCCGCCCCGGGCTGACGCCGCGGCGCCCGTTGATGCCGTGGGCCAGCTGGCCGACCCATTCGGCTATGTCCTCCCACTCGATGCGCCGCACCTGGTAGTCGCCCCATCGCGGCTCGACGTGCACGCGCCACGTGTCCAGGTACGTCTCCCGCGTGGTCGGCTGCAGCCCGCTAAGGGTGCCCTTCCACTTCTCGTACACGTCCGTCAGCGTCGCCTTGCCCGCGGACGCGTCCCGGTACGAGCCGTCCCGCATCTTGGCTTCGACCTCGTGAACGTGGTTCTCCGCCTCGGGCAGCTTTGCAAACGTGGCGGACTTCGGCTTGCCGTCCGGCCCGTACCAGCGGACGCGCCACCGGCCGGGAGGCTGCCGCTTGCTGCCGGCCTTCTTCGCGGCCTTCCACTTCTCCATGGCCGCCTGGTACTCGGCGTGCTTCGCGCGGTCCTCAATCCAGACCCTTGCCACCCTTCCCCCCCTCCTCGACGGCCCTGCTCTGGCCCTCGATGTTCTGTGGCGTCCACTGCCATTCGGGCACCTGATACTCCGAGTCGGGCACCTCGCTGAAGTACTCCCGGGCAC
>NZ_JBQQCE010001000.1:0-662 GCF_052245645.1 Streptomyces sp. KR55
GGACCACTCGGCGGTGCGCTCCTCGAGGGAGCGCGAGCGGTCCGTGCTGATCAGGACGATTTCCAGGGCATCGGGCGCGTGCAGAGCGGCGAGCTGGGCCAGCACCGCGCGCGCCAGCCCGGCCAGTCGGGGGCGCGGCCCGGCCAGGCCCAGCGCCCCGGCCTCGCGCAGGTCGGCGGTCACCGGCACCGCGGGCAGCAGTCCGGAACCGTCGGGCGCGGCCCGGTCGGCCGTGCCGAGCCGCACGGTGAGCGCCTCCGGATGGCCCGGCCCGCGCTCCCACAGCCGCGGCCCCGGTCCCAGGGCCGTCAGCAGCAGGGCCGCCGGGTCCGGCCATGTCTCCGGTGCCGTGGCCCCGGTGGCGGGCCCCGCCGCTCCAGCGGCCGCTTCGGCGTCGTACACCCCGCGTCGTCCGGTCGCTCCTTGCTCGGCCCGCCCACCCGCCAGCCGCCGCGCCCACGCCGTGAGTCCTCCGCGCCTGCGCACGCCCTGCGGTACGTCCATACCCCGTAGCGGGGTGCCCTTGCGGCGGCCCTCGCCGGCCGGTACGCCGTCGAGGTGTCCTACGCCGAATCCGGCGTGCGTCTCACCGCCGGGGGGCGCTGCCGGGCCGGAGCCCGGGTGTGGGCGCGGGTGCGGGTCGGGGTGCAGATCCTGCCGGG
>NZ_JBQQCE010001001.1:0-661 GCF_052245645.1 Streptomyces sp. KR55
GATGGCGGCCACGACGCCGAGGGTGGCCCGGCCGGCCAGGACTGCGGTGAGGAGGAGCGGCCCGGCGGCCAGGGCCCCTCGGACGACCGCACTCCAGGGAACCGGTCCGCGCTGGGCGCGGAGGGCGTGGGCGAGCCAGGGCGGAAGGGTGAGGGCCGGTGCGGGGCGGCGGGACACGGGGCTCCTGTCGGGGCGAGGGCGGGGGTGGGTGCCTTCGGGCGACGGTGGCCGGGCGGTGGCGTGTGGTGTCCACGGTAGGGCGGGTTCTTAGAGGCGTTGGGACATTCGGGTTTCGGGGATGTGACGATGCTTGGAAACAGCACGTTCTTTATGAACGCAATCGGGCTGTCCTCGTCGGAACCGAGGCGCGACCGGGGTGCGAGAACGGATGTGCTGCATCTCCGCTGGCCAAGAAGCGGGCGGCCCAACGGCCACGTCGACAGCCTGCGCTCACTCAGGCGGGCGCTGTCCATCCAAACCGACCTCTGGCCTCTGCGGTGTTCCCTCACGGCGGCCCACGGTCCGGATGAGCTGATGGATCGAGCACCTTTGGCCCACGCCAACTAGGGCCTGTCTTCGGTTGTGATCAACAGGCTTTCAGGAGGCTGCCGATCCAGATGGTTGCTGCGCGGAGATGGAGTCCGGCGAGGTAGCTCTCGGG
>NZ_JBQQCE010001002.1:0-658 GCF_052245645.1 Streptomyces sp. KR55
GGACGCAGGAAGTCGTCCAGGACGAAGGTCCGGGTGTTGCCGATCGGCGAGCCGATCACCGGAGGCGCATCCTCCGGGCTGATGCCCTCCTCCAGCAGCGTCGCCGTCGAGATGACGGTCGCCTCGGTGGGGCCGTAGGTGTTCCAGACGCGAGCCTGCGCCCGCCAGCGGGCGGCCAGACCGGCAGTCAGGCGCTCGGCACCCAGCACCCAGTTCTCGACCCCCGGAACCGCTTCCGGCTCCAGCACGCCGAGCAGGGACGGCACCACGCTCGCCACCCGCACACCCGCCGTACGGATCATCTCCGCCAACGCGGCCGGTTCGATGCGTTCCTCACTCGTCGCGATCGCCAGGGTGCCGCCGCCGCCCAGCGTCACCGCGACATCGAGCACCGCCGCGTCAAAGCTGAACGACGCGAACTGCAACGCCACCGTGCCCGGTTCCACACCCAGCACCGGGCGCATCACCTCGGCCAGGTTCGCCACCCCACCGTGCGCGACGGCCACACCCTTCGGCCGACCCGTCGAACCCGAGGTGTAGATGACGTAGGCGAGCTGGTCCGGGGTCACGACCGTGTCCAGCGGTCCCGCCGGTGCTTCGGGCGTCTCCTCCAGCAGCACCACCTCCACGCCGGCCGGCACCTGCCCCGCCGTCGCGG
>NZ_JBQQCE010001003.1:0-658 GCF_052245645.1 Streptomyces sp. KR55
CACCGACGGACCAGCACGTATCCGGCCTGTGCGGACCCGGTTCGCGCAATTCGCGCAACTTCGTGGCGCCCGCGTCACGCGGCCCGTCAGGCTGGATCCCGCATCGGACCAGCTGGACAGGGAGCACAGGCATGACGGTCGCGGACAGCGGGGTGGCGAGCGACGAAGACGTTGAGTCGGTGCGCCGGTGGGTGCGGCTGTCGTGTACCGAGCCGGGCACCCACCGGCCTGCCCTGGCCACGATGGCGCGGCAGCTCCAGCTGCCGACGGCCGTGGTCCGCTCCGCTCGGGAGCAGCTCGCCGCCGAAGGGCTGGTGACCCTCCACGATGGCTACCGCCTGTACAGCGTCGGCACGATGACCCCGACCGAGCGCGCCTACCGGATCATCCGCACCGTGATCCACCGCAGCTACCGGTGGTTTGTTGACGTGGGTCAGTGGTCGCAGTAGAAGGCCGAGTAGGGGTGGGTGTGATGACTGCTCGTCGTCCGTGTCCGCCGGCTCCGGGCCCATTGGAGCAGTACGCTGCCGACTTCGACGATCTGTTCGACTCTCTGGCTCAGCGTCGGGGCTTTCGCCAGTACCTGACCGGGTTGCTGGCGCCGCGGGAGCGCAACAAGACGCTGACGTGTCTGGCTGGGGCCGAGCCGGTGACGGGA
>NZ_JBQQCE010000101.1:0-25265 GCF_052245645.1 Streptomyces sp. KR55
GTGGAGGCGGCCCGGTTCGCGTTCCAGCAGTCGTGGCAGAAGCAGACGGTGGGCACGTCCTGACCCGAGGGGGGCGGTGAACGGCAGGTGACCGGCACGAAGGACAACACGCCCGTCCAGGCAGCCGGCTGCGTCCTGTGGCGCCGCTCCCCCATCGACGGCCAACTGGAGATCTGCCTGGTCCACCGTCCCAAGTACGACGACTGGTCCCACCCCAAGGGCAAGCTGAAGCGCGGCGAGGATCCGCTGGCCGGCGCCCTGCGCGAGGTCGGGGAGGAGACCGGCTACGCCGCCGTGACCGGCGCCGAGCTGCCCACCCTGTACTACCTCGCGAACGGCCGCCCCAAGCAGGTCCGCTACTGGGCGGCCGAGGCCGTCTCCGGCAGCTTCACCCCGACCACCGAGGTCGACCGCATCCTGTGGCTGACTCCCGACGCGGCCCGCCGCCGCCTGACCCAGCCCCGCGACGGCGAGCTGGTCGACGAACTCCTGGCCACCATGCGCCCCGCCTGAAGCCGCTCACCGCTCACCGCTCACCGTCAGGATCCGGCCACATGCCCCGACGCGTCCGTACGGGCCCGGCTTCTCGCCCGACGGGCCGGCCCACGCCAGCCGCAGCTGCACCGGGCCACACAGAACGGCCCTTGCTCGACCGTCGTCGTGCGGTGCTCCGGATGATCGTTTCCGGGGTCGGACCGGCCCTGCTGCGTCACGCCGACAACGTTACCCAGCCCGGCTGAACAGCTCGTCAGCCCTTAGTGAGAGTCCTCCGTGCCCCCGCCGGAAACCGCCGTCGAGCACCCCCACGACCCCACCGGCCGCGTGACGGCTCAACCTACTCGTCGTTAACCGGAACGACAGGGGGCCAGTGACGGACGTACGGCTGGGGGTAGGCAGGCGATGGCGGAGCGGCAGCAGGGCAGGGCGGGCGGGACGGTCGTCGCGGCGGGGCTGATGGCCTGTATCTGCCTCGGCGGTACCGGATGCTCCGGCAGCGGCGCGGCCGCGGACAACGCCCACCCCGCCGACCCGGTCCGCACCCTGCAGAACGCCGCCGACGCGCTGCGGGACGCCGGCAGTTCCAAGGCCCGTACGTCGATGGAGATGGCCACCGGCGGCACCCGCGTCACCATCCGCGGCGAGGGCGCATACGACTACACCCGGCAGCGCGGCCGCCTGAAGGTGCTGCTCCCCCAGGACCCGGCCGGCGAGCAGGAGCACCGCCCGATCACCGAACTCCTCGCCCCCGGCGCCCTGTACATGAAGAACCGCGGCGCCGGCGTCCCCGCCGACAAGTGGGTGCGCGTCGACACGGCCACCCTCTCCGACGGAAACCTGGTGACCGGTGGCGCCACCGACCCCTTCGCCGCCGCCGAGGTGCTGCGCGGCGCGCGCTCCGCGGAGTACGTCGGCCGGACCGAGATCGCCGGCACCGAGGTCAGCCACTACCGCGGCACCGCCGACCTGGCCCGGGCCGCGCAAAATGCCTCGGCCGGGAGCAGGGAATCCCTCCAGGCGGCGGCGAAAGGGTTCGCCACGGCCGAGGTGCCGTTCGACGTGTACCTCGACGACCAGGGCCGCATCCGCAAGGTCCGGCACCGCTTCAGCTTCGTCAACGGCCACCACAGGACCCCCGTGGCGGTCTCGTCGACGACCCTCCTCTACGACTTCGGGGCCCCCGTCGACGTACGACTGCCGCCCGCGGAGCACATCTACGCGGGCCGGATCGCCGAGGAGTGACCGGCGCGAACTAGCCCGTCCGTGCCATGCGCGTTGTGTAGGCCGCTCCCTACTCTAGGAAGTCGGTGACGGCAGAGAAGAGGTGATGCACGTGGCTCCGGTCGGCGGTACGGCAGTTCAGGACCACGTGGCCCTCGCCGAGATAGAGCTGTGCGGAGAGCTGATCATCGCGGCCTCGGCAGCGGACGACAGGCTGAGCCTGGAGAGCATCGACGAGGTGCTGCGAGTGGCCGAAGAACGCGCAGCGGCATCCCACACCTGAGCGAACGCTCACGTCCGCAGCAACCGCCCGATGGCCTTCGTGGCCTCCTCCACCTTGGCATCGATCTCGCCACCGCCCTTGAGGGCGGCATCGGCGACACAGTGCCGCAAATGCTCCTCCAGCAACTGCAGCGCGAAGGACTGCAGAGCCTTGGTGGACGCGGACACCTGCGTGAGTATGTCGATGCAGTAGACGTCTTCATCGACCATCCGCTGCAGCCCCCGGATCTGCCCCTCGATCCGGCGCAGCCGCTTCAGATGCTCGTCCTTCTGCTTGTGGTACCCGTGAACGCCACGGTCGTGGTCGGTCACCACGCCCTCGGAGGGCGCCCCGGAGCCGGTCTCGGTGGTCGTCATGGCGTCCTCCATCCACATACCCCTACTGGGTATATCGTACCGAACTTTGCTGGGTATAGGCCTCTTGGCCGCTGCCCGGACCGACCCCCCGAACCGCCCCCGTACAGACGAACTATTTTCATGGGCGACACTGGAGGACGGCCCATTAGCCGTGGCCGGATGATGCACCTAGCATCAGCCTGACCGAAACCGAAGCACTTAGAGGAACCCACGTGCGCTTTCGTCTGACCCCCAGGGAGACGAGCTTCTACGACATGTTCGCCGCATCCGCGGACAACATCGTCACGGGCTCCAAGCTCCTGATGGAACTGCTCGGGGCGGACGCTTCCGCCCGGGCCGAGATCGCAGAGCGTATGCGGGCAGCGGAACACGCCGGTGACGACGCCACGCACGCGATCTTCCACCAGCTGAACTCCTCGTTCATCACGCCCTTCGACCGCGAGGACATCTACACCCTCGCGTCCTCCCTCGACGACATCATGGACTTCATGGAGGAGGCCGTCGACCTGGTCGTCCTCTACAACGTCGAGGAACTCCCCAAGGGCGTCGAGCAGCAGATCGAAGTCCTCGCCCGCGCAGCCGAGCTGACGGCCGAGGCAATGCCGCACCTGCGCACCCTCGACAACCTCACCGAGTACTGGATCGAGGTCAACCGCCTCGAGAACCAGGCCGACCAGATCCACCGCAAGCTTCTGGCCCACCTCTTCAACGGCAAGTACGACGCGATCGAGGTCCTGAAGCTCAAGCAGATCGTCGACGTCCTCGAAGAGGCCGCCGACGCCTTCGAGCACGTGGCGAACACGGTGGAGACCATCGCCGTCAAGGAGTCCTGACCCGTCCATGGACACCTTCGCCCTGGTCGTGACCATCCTGGTCGCCCTCTTCTTCACCTACACCAACGGCTTCCACGACTCGGCGAACGCGATCGCCACGTCCGTGTCGACGCGCGCGCTGACCCCGAAGGCCGCCCTGGCCATGGCCGCGGTCATGAACCTGGCCGGTGCGTTCCTGGGCAGCGGCGTGGCGAAGACGGTCAGCGAGGGCCTGATCGAAACCCCCGAGGGCTCCACGGGGATGGGCATCCTCTTCGCCGCCCTCCTCGGCGCGATCACCTGGAACCTCGTCACCTGGTACTTCGGCCTGCCGTCCTCCTCCTCCCATGCCCTGTTCGGCGGCATGGTGGGCGCGGCACTGGCCGGCGGCACCCAGGTCTACTGGGACGGCGTCCTCGAGAAGGTCATCATCCCGATGTTCGTCTCCCCCGTGGTCGGTCTCGTGGTCGGCTACCTGGTGATGACGGCCATCATGTGGATCTTCCGCCGGGCCAACCCGCACAAGGCCAAGCGCAGTTTCCGCATCGCACAGACCGTCTCCGCGGCCGGTATGGCCCTGGGCCACGGCCTCCAGGACGCCCAGAAGACCATGGGCATCGTCGTCATGGCCCTGGTCATCGCCGACGTCGAGGACTACGGCGACCCGATCCCGGTCTGGGTCAAGATCGCCTGCGCGCTCATGCTCTCTCTCGGCACATACGCCGGCGGCTGGCGCATCATGCGCACACTGGGCCGCCGCATCATCGAGCTGGACCCCCCACAGGGCTTCGCCGCGGAAACCACCGGCGCGTCGATCATGTTCACCACTGCCTTCCTCTTCAAGGCACCCATCTCCACGACCCACGCCATCACCTCGGCCATCATGGGCGTCGGCGCGACGAAGCGGGTGAACGCGGTGCGGTGGGGCGTCGCCAAGAACATCGTCCTCGGCTGGTTCATCACGATGCCGGCAGCAGCGATCGTCGCGGCGCTGGCCTTCGGCCTCGTGCACCTGGCGTTCCTATAACCCCTGCCCGGCGTTGCGCTGGGCCCGGGTGGGTCGCGCAGCCCGGCGCTGACGGTAATCCCCCCCAAGGGGGGGGACCCCCACCCCCCCCCCTTTCCTCCCTGGGGCCCCCCCTCGGGGGGGGGCACGACTGCCCGCGGACTGACGGAGTGGTGGCGGCACGGGCTGACGGGCCTGCCCGCGGCTTGACGGGTCGGGGCCGCAGTCGCGTACGGCGGGAAGGGGACGTGTCGGGGGGTGTCCGCCCGCAGCGGATGCCGGAAACGACCGGTGCCCACTCCAAGAAACCCAACGGCAGACCGAGGACGGACACCCCCCGGCGCGGCCCCGCCCCACAACGAAACCGCAGGCGCAACCCGCACCCCCACGCACCCGCACAGGCCGCCGCAGGCATCCCGCCCAAGCGCCGCAGGCACCCCCACCACGCACCCGCACAGGCACCCCAGGCATCCCGCCCAAGCGCCGCAGGCATCCCCACCACGCACCCGCACAGGCACCCCAGGCATCCCGCCCAAGCGCCGCAGGCATCCCCACCACGCGCCCACACAGGCACCCCAGGCATCCCGCCCAAGCGCCGCAGGCATCCCCACCACGCACCCGCACAGGCACCCCAGGCATCCCGCCCAAGCGCCGCAGGCATCCCCACCACGCACCCGCACAGGCACCGCAGGCATCCCGCCCAAGCGCCGCAGGCACCCGCACCCCCAACAAAAGGAACCCGCCCCCGGAAGCCAGGGGCGGGCCCTTTTTGTCCTCGCGGTGGCACCGCCATGCAGCACCGCGAGGGGTCTGATCAGCCGAACCGGCCGGAGATGTAGTCCTCCGTGGCCTGGACCGACGGGTTGGAGAAGATCCGCTCCGTGTCGTCGATCTCGATCAGCTTGCCGGGCTGCCCGACAGCAGCGAGGTTGAAGAACGCGGTCCGGTCGGAGACCCGCGCAGCCTGCTGCATGTTGTGCGTCACGATGACGATCGTGAACCGCTCCTTCAGCTCACCGATCAGGTCCTCGATCGCAAGCGTCGAGATCGGGTCAAGGGCAGAGCACGGCTCGTCCATCAGCAGAACGTTCGGCTCCACCGCAATCGCCCGCGCGATGCACAGCCGCTGCTGCTGACCACCGGACAGCCCGGACCCCGGCTTGTTCAGCCGGTCCTTCACCTCGTTCCAGAGGTTCGCACCCTTCAGCGACTTCTCGACGATGTCGTCCAGCTGCGACTTCTTGTACGAGCCGAGCAGCTTCAGACCGGCCGCGACATTGTCGTAGACGGACATCGTGGGGAACGGGTTCGGCCGCTGGAAGACCATGCCGACCTCACGCCGCACGGACACCGGGTCGATCCCGGTGGCGTACAGGTTCTCGTCGTCGAGCATGACCTTGCCCTCGACGCGCCCACCCGGAGTCACCTCGTGCATCCGGTTCAGCGTGCGCAGGAACGTGGACTTGCCGCAACCGGACGGCCCGATGAAGGCCGTAACGGACCGGGGCTCGATGGTCATCGAGATGTCCTCGATGGCCCGGAACGAGCCGTAGTAGGCGCTGAGGCCGCTGACATCAATGCGCTTGGCCATGAAAAATCACTGCTTCTTTCGGGAAATCGGTCGCTGAGTGGCCGCGTCAGCGACCGGTCTTCGGAGCCTTCCAGCGGGCGATGCCGCGGGCCAGCAGGTTCAGGATCATCACGAAGGCGATCAGCGTCAGGGACGCCGCCCAGGCGCGGTCGTACGCCGGCTGGGCACCCGCGCTCTGCGAGTACTGCTGGTAGATGTACAGCGGCAGCGAGGCCTGGGCCCCTTCAAACGGGTTGTTGTTGATGAACGGGTTACCGAACACCAGCAGCAGCACCGGAGCGGTCTCACCGGCGATACGGGCGATCGCCAGCATGATGCCGGTGGTGATACCGCCGATCGCGGTCGGCAGGACGATCTTGAGGATCGTGCGCCACTTGGGCACACCGAGCGCCAGCGAGGCCTCGCGCAGCTCGTTCGGGACGAGCTTGAGCATCTCCTCGGTGGAGCGGACCACGACCGGCATCATCAGGATCGCCAGCGCGAGCGAGCCGGCGAAGCCGAAGGGCTGCATCTCGAAGATCAGCATGATGCTGAGGATGAACAGACCGGCGACGATCGACGGGATACCCGTCATGACGTCGACGAAGAAGGTGACGGCCCGGGCGAGGGCGCCGCGCCCGTACTCCACCAGGTAGATCGCGGTGAGCACACCGATCGGCGCGGCGATCACCGTGGCGAGGCCGACCTGCTCCAGGGTGCCGATGATGGCGTGGTAGATACCGCCGCCCGGCTCCCGGTCGGCGACGACGCCCATCGAGTGGGTCAGGAAGTAGACGTCGAGGACCTTGACGCCGCGCTCGACGGTCGCCCAGACCAGGGAGGCGAGCGGCACCACGGCGAGCAGGAAGGCGACCCAGACCAGGGAGGTCGCGATGCGGTCCTTGGCCTGCCGCTTGCCCTCGACCATCGAGGCGATGACGTACGTGCCGAGGATGTAGAGGATCGCGGCGATCAGGCCCCACTGGACCCGGCTGTCCAGGCCGCCGCCGAGGCCGATGCCGACGGCCACGGCGAGGGAGCCGGCGGCGATCGCATACGGGGACCACTTGGGCAGGCTGGCGCCGCGCAGAGTGGTGGGGCGCTTGTCTGTGAGGACGGTGCTCATGCGTTGGCCCCCGAGTACTCCTTGCGGCGGGCGATGATCGCCCGGGCCGCGCCGTTGACCAGCAGGGTGATGACGAACAGGACCAGACCGGAGGCGATCAGCGCGTCACGGCCGAACGGCGACGCCTCACCGAACTTGGCGGCGATGTTCTGGGCGAAGGTGCCGCCGCCCGGGTCGAGCAGGCTGGCGTGGATCAGGAAGTCCGGCGACAGGACCGTGGCGACGGCCATCGTCTCGCCGAGCGCGCGGCCGAGGCCCAGCATCGAGGCGGAGATCACGCCGGAGCGGCCGAACGGCAGCACCGACATGCGGATGACCTCCCAGCGCGTGGCGCCGAGAGCCAGGGCGGCCTCCTCGTGCATCTGCGGGACCTGCTTGAAGACCTCACGGCTGACGTTCGTGATGATCGGCAGGATCATGATCGCCAGCAGGATGCCGACGGTGAGCATGGAGCGGGGGGCGCCGCCCTGCCAGTCGAAGATGCCGGTCCAGCCGAAGTAGTCGTCCAGCCAGCCGAACAGGCCGTCCATCTGCGGTACGAGGATCAGGGCGCCCCACAGGCCGTACACGATGGACGGCACCGCGGCGAGCAGGTCGATCACGTAGGCGATGGGACCGCTCAGCCTGCGCGGGGCGTAGTGCGTGAGGAACAGCGCGATGGCGACCGCGATCGGGACCGCGATGACCATGGCGATGATCGAGGAGATCACGGTGCCGTAGGCCAGTACGGCGATACCGAAGACCGGCGGCTGGGTGCCCGTGTTCCACTCGAAGGTGGTCAGGAAGTTGCCCTCGTCCTCGCTGATGGCAAGGACGGCCCGGTAGGTGAGGAAGCCCGCGATCGCGGCCATGATCGCCAGCAGCAGAATGCCCGAGCCGCGGGACAGACCGAGGAAGATCCGGTCTCCGGGTCGGGTGGCGCCACGGGCGGCGCGCTTGAGCTCGGCCTCGGTCGGCTGGGGCGCTGGGGGAGGTGTTGCAGTGTTCTTCTGTGTCGTTATGTCCATCGGGTTCTCCGGTCTGCGGAGCCGCACTCGACGTACGGCTCCTGGCGGCGGTGCACCGGACGGTGCGGCCCGGTCCCGTGGCGGGACCGGGCCGCACACTCAGGTCAGCTCAGGCCCTCGATGGTGGTGCGGACCTTGGCGATGATCTCGTCGGGGATCGGCGCGTAGCCGGCGTCGGCCAGCAGGCCCTGGCCGTCCTCGCTGGCGATGTAGTTCAGGAACGCCTTGGTGGCGGGCAGGGTGTCGGCCTTGTTGCCCTTGTCGCAGACGATCTCGTACGTGACCAGGGTGATCGGGTAGGCGCCCTCGGCCTTGGTCTTGTAGTTGATGTCGAGCGCGAGGTCCTTGCCTGTGCCGACGACCTCGGCGTCCGCGATGGCCTTGGTGGCACCGTCGGTGGAGGCCTTGACCGGCTCGCTGGCGCCGGTGTCGATGGCGACGATACCCATGCCCTCGGCGTAGGACAGCTCCATGTAGCCGATGGCGCCGGAGGTCTGCGAGACCTGCTGGGCGACACCGGAGGAGCCGTTCGCGGCCTGGCCGCCGTCGGCCTGCCAGGCCTTACCGCCCTCGTACTTCCAGTTCTCCGGGGTGGTGGCGATCAGGTACTTGGTGAAGTTGTCCGTGGTGCCGGACTCGTCCGAGCGGTGGAACGGCTGGATGGCCAGGTCGGGCAGGTCGGCGTCCGGGTTCAGCTTCGCGATCGCCGAGTCGTTCCACTTCTTGATCTTGCTGTCGAAGATCTTGGCGAGGGTCGGGGCGTCCAGGACCAGGTTGTCGACACCCGGGACGTTGTAGCTGACCGCGATCGGGCCGCCGACCATCGGGAGGTCGATGCCCTGGCCACCGGAGCAGACCTCCTTGGAGGCCGCGATCTCCTCGGAGTCCAGCGCAGAGTCGGAACCGGCGAAGGCGACCTGACCGTTGTTGAACGCGGTGATGCCGGCGCCGGAGCCGCCACCCTTGTAGTTGATCTGTACGCCGTTGCAGGCAGCGGTGAACTGCTTGACCCAGGCGTCGATCGCGTTCTTCTGCGCCGACGAGCCGTCGGCCAGCAGCTGGCCCTTGGCGTCGTTGCACTCGATGGAGCTGCCCTGGGCGGTCGACGTGGAGTCGCTGTCGCCGCCGTTGCCCGTTTCGTCGGAGCCGCACGCCGTGAGGGCCAGGGCGCCGGAGACGGCGAGAGCACCGAGGGTGAGGGCCCGCCGGTTCATGCGCTGAAGCTTCACTTTCGGGAGTTCCTTCCAGGAGCCGCCGTCCTGATCGGCGGCGTGCGAAGTCTGGGTGATGTGAACGCACGCTCGAAGTGCGCCCGTCATCCGTACGGCCGAAATTAGGCAGAACAGGTGAAGCCGCCTATGGCCGTAAGTGAACGGAGGGTGAACCCCTGCGGTCGGTGTGGTTAGGTCACGGAATGCTCACGGGGAGAACACGCCGAGGTTCCGGCAGGTCGCCCATCAGGGGCGACGCCTACCGAAGCAGCACGAACCGGAAGCGACACTTCGCATGAAGCTACATGCTTTACACGGAACCGGTCACTGACGTAGCTGCGGGCAGTCGTGCCGCTGGGGCGGCACGGGTGGGCGCAGCGGCACCCCGCAACGCAGACCGGCATCCCTGGAACCCCCGCGCCCGCGGACCCGTCTCGATGGACGAAGACGGCGGCAGCGGGAGGCACCCATGGAGCGGCGGACGTTCATCGGCGGCGGGGCAGCCGCGATCGTGGGGGTGGCGTCGGCAGCATGCACCGGCGGCACCGGACCCGCCAGCGCCACGGCCACTGCCGACCGGCCGTCCACCACCTCCCGTACGCCGGCCCGCACCACCGCCACCACGGCCGCCGCCGCCTGGACCGCCCTGGCCCGCGACCTGGACGGCACCCTGATCCGCCCCGGAGACGCCTCCTGGGCGACGGCCCGCCAGCTCTACAACACCCGCTTCGACACGCTGAAGCCCGCCGCGGTCGCCTACGTCGCCCACCCCGACGACATCCGCACGGCCCTCGCCCACGCCCGCGCCCACGACATCCGCGTCGCCATCCGCAACGGCGGCCACTCCTACGCGGGCTGGTCCTCCGGCAACGGCCGGCTGATCGTCGACGTGGCCAAGCTGAACCTCGTCCGCGCGAGCGGTGGCACGGCGGTCGTCGGCGCCGGCGCCAAGCTGATCGACGTCTACCGCGCGCTCGCCGCCAAGGGCGTGACGATCCCGGCGGGCTCCTGCCCGACGGTCGGCGTCTCCGGCCTGGTGCTCGGCGGCGGACACGGGGTCGTCTCCCGGGCGTACGGCCTGACCTGCGACAGCCTCACCCGGGCCACGCTCGTCACGGCGGACGGCAAGCAGCTCACCGCCGACGCCGACGAGCACAAGGACCTCTTCTGTGCCTTGCGCGGCGCGGGCAACGGCAACTTCGGCGTCGTCACGGAACTACACTTCCGTACGCACCCCGCCCCGCAGGCGGTCTCGGCGTACCTGAGCTGGCCGTGGGCCAGGGCGGCCGCGGTGGTGAAGGCCTGGCAGGAGTGGGGCCCGGACCAGCCCGACGAGATCTGGTCCTCCCTCCACCTGGCGAATGCCACTGGGGGTACCCCCACCGTCTCCGTCGCCGCGTTCTCCCTCGGCACCTACGGCGAACTCCAGAACGCCGTCGACCGCCTGGCCGCCCGGATCGGCTCCCCGGCGAGCAACGTCTCACTGAAGCGGCGCTCGTACGAGGAGTCCATGGAGGTCTACGCCGGCTGCTCGTCCTTCGCGACGGACGCGCAGTGCCATCTGCCGGGCTCGACACCGGGGCGCTCCCCCGAGGGCGCGCTGGGCCGCGAGACGTACGCCGCCCGCTCCGACTTCTTCGACCGCTCGATCTCGGCCACCGGCATCCAGACGCTCCTGTCGCAGCTGACGTCGGTGCGCGGCGGCTCGGGCAGCATCGCCCTGACCGCACTCGGCGGCGCGGTCAACCGCGTCTCCCCGACGGCGACGGCCTTCGTGCACCGCCGCTCCCGGATGCTGGCCCAGTACATCGCCGCCTGGCGCGCGGGCACGTCCGGCTCGACGGCCCAGTCCTGGCTGACGTCGGCGCACCGGTCGATGCGCCCGTACGCCTCGGGCGCGGCCTACCAGAACTACACGGACCCGACCCTGACGAACTGGCGGAAGGCGTACTACGGGGATGCGGCGACCCGCCTGACGAAGCTGAAGCGGATCTACGACCCGAACCGGGTGTTCACGTATCCGCAGGGCCTGTGAGCCCGGTGCCCGCCGGGGAGCCCCTCACGCCGCCAGGTCCCGCTCCTCGGAGTCGGCCGACTCCTTGCGGGTGCCCGGGATGAGGGTCTCCTGGCCGGTCGCCGAGGATCTGCGGCGGATCAGCCGGCCGGCCCGGGGCGACCGCTCGACGGCCTTCATGACCGGCGTGAGCAAGGCCATGGCCAGCGGCGACAGCAGCAGGGCGACCGCCGTGCCGAGCGCGAATCCGCCGATGACGTCCGTCGGGTAGTGGACGCCCATGTAGACCCGGAGGAACCCTTCGAGCAGGGCGAGCCCGATGCCGGCGAGCCCGAACTTCCGGTGGGCGACGAAGAGACCGACACCCATGGCCATGGTGATGGTGGCGTGATCGCTTACGAACGAGAAGTCGGTCTTGCCGGAGACGAGGACGTCCAGCCCTTCATGGTTGACGAAGGGCCGGGGCCGTTCCACGAAACCCCGTATCGGCACGTTCACCAGCACCGCGATGCCGGCCGCCAGCGGCGCCCACACCAGCGCGGCGACGGAGGAGGCCGCCTCCTCGCCTCCACGCCTACGGACGGACCACCAGCACCACACCACGAGCAGCACCATGGCGAGCAACAGCCCGTACTCACCCACGAACTCCATGATCCGGTCGAACCAGGACGGTGCGTCCTTGGCCAGGCCGTTGATGTCGTAGAGCAACTCGACGTCGGGGTTCGACCCGGATTGCGCGAGTCCAGCCATGGTGCAGCGGGCCCCTTCGTCGTCGTCTCCGCGGGCACAGGTGCGTGCGCCGCTCTGCCACCCCCGTGGTGTGTAGATCCGTGTGGCTCGGCTACGTCAACAGGAACGCACGACTCCCCTCACTGCGTTCCACACTCCACTGAATGATCACGCAGACGTTATCGAAGAGAGACTCATCATCGCAGCTCAGGGGGGAGGCTCACGTTCGGTTCACCCCGGATCCGGCAGTGGCCGGGAGCGCTTTTGCGCCATCTTCGGTGACCCGGGTGGCGCCGAAGTAGTCAGGGGTGTCGATCGGGTCGAACCGGATGACAGCCCCCGGCCTCGGGGCATCGATCATGTACCCGCCTCCGACATAGATCCCCACATGCCGGATGGCCCGCGAATTGGTGAGGTCGTCCGAGAAGAACACCAGATCCCCCGGCAGCAGCTCCTCGCGCGACGGGTGCGGGCCGGCGTTGTACTGATCATTGGCGACGCGCGGCAGCGTGATCCCCACACTCTCGTACGCGGCCTTGGTCAGCCCCGAGCAGTCGAACCGTCCACCCTGCTCCGCCGTACCGTTGCCGCCCCAGAGGTACAGCGTGCCGAGCTTCTCCTGCGCGTAGTGGATGGCACCGGCGGCCTGCTCGGAGGGATCGACCCGCCCGACGGGCGCGGCGAAGCTCTGCTCGAGGGTCGTGATGGTCTGCACGTAGTTCTGGGTCTCCTTGTACGGCGGCACGCCCCCGTACTTGATGACCGCGTACGCCCCCGCGTTGTAGGCGGCGAGCATGTTCTTCGTCGCGTCCCCCGGCACGTCCTTCACGTACGAAGCGAGCTCGCAGTCGTAGGAAGCAGCCGACGGAATCGCGTCGTTGGGATCCCAGACATCCCGGTCCCCGTCCCCGTCGCCGTCGATCCCGTGTGTGGCCCAGGTGCCCGGGATGAACTGCGCTATCCCCTGCGCCTGCGCCGGACTCTGGGCCCTCGGATCGAACCCGCTCTCCTGATACAACTGCGCGGCGAGCAGCGCCGGGTTGATGGCGGGACACTTGTTGCCCCACTTCTCCACGAGGGGCTGATAGGCGGCGGGCACCGCCCCCTTGGCCAGCTTCTTGCTCGCCCCGTTCACACCGTTGACGAGGTTCCCGGCGACGACGTACACCCCGACGACGAGCAGCATCACGAACGCGACCCCGGCGCCCCCGGCGGCAACCGCCACGACCCACGCCTTACGCACCGTCAACCGCCCCTCGTTGCCCGGGAGTACGCCCAGGTCAGTGTAGAGGCAGGGCCTTGGATCAGGAGGTAGCTTCCGGGCCAGGTTCGGGGCGGGCGCGCTACGAGCGCCGCGCGCTCAGGGGGGCACGCTGTTTGCGCCCCTCACTGACACTCGGCCCACAGCAGCTTCCCGCACTCGGATGCGCCCGGTTCGCCCAGTACGGACACGCCCCACGTGTCCGCGCACGCCTGTACGAGTTGCAGACCGCGTCCGGTTTCGGCGTCCGCCGGTGGTGCGCCGGCGGGCGGGCCGTTCTTCGCGAACCCAGGCGGGACACGAGGGTCGGTGTCCCATACGGCAACCCTCAGCCGCCCGGGCTCGGCATGCCGCAGGCGCAGGGCGTAAGGGCCGGCGGTGTGGAGGTGGGCGTTGGCGAGGAGTTCGGCGGCGACGAGTTCGGCGGTGGGGGTGAGCTCGGTGAGCCCGTGGGCGGCCAGGACGGTACGCAGGGTTGCGCGCGCGATGCCTGGTGCGCGGGGATCGTGCGGGAGTTGGAGGGTGTAGGTCCAGGGCGGGGATACGGTGGGCATGGAAGTGTCCGTTCAGGTAGGGGGGTTGGGGTGGCAGCCCAGTGACCTCGCCGCTCCGTCGAGCGGGGCGCTTCTGGGCGGGGCGCCAGTTGTAAGGTAGCGACAGCAGAGTGAACGTATTCACTTCTTGCCGAAATCACGATAACTACCACCCATGTGAGTGACAGCAAGGAGGCGGCAAGCCCGTGAGGAACCCAACGGGTCGCCAACTGCGCTTCGGCGCAGAGTTGCGCAAGCTGCGCGAACGCGCGGGCCTGAGCGCCACCGAGGCTGGTCAACTCCTGGGCATCAAGCAGGCGCAGGTCAGCAATATGGAGGCCGGTCGAGTAGGCGTGAGCGCCGAGCGAGTGCGCACGATCGCCTGCCACTACGACTGCTCCGACAAGCCCCTCATCCAGGCGCTCAGCGACATGACCTCCCAGCGCACACGCGGTTGGTGGGAGCAGTACCGCGAACTACTGCCCAGCGCGCTCCTAGATCTGGCTGAACTGGAGTACCACGCCCAGTCGTTGCGCGGCGCCACTACAGCCCGCATCCCGGGCCTGCTCCAGACACGGGAGTACGCACTCGAGATCTTCCGCCAGGCGGTCACCGAACTCTCGCCGCCTGACATCGAGCACCGCGTGTCGTTCCGCGTCAAGCGGCAGGCGATCCTCTTCCGCGAGGACAACCCCACCCCGTACGAGGCGATCATCCACGAGGCGGCCCTGCGCATGAAGGTCGGCGGCCCCACTGTCGCCCGGGCGCAACTACAGCACCTGCTCGACATGAGCGACCGCGATCACGTCACCTTGCGCTCCATCACCTTCGACGTCGGCGCCTACCCGGGATCGGGGCAGTCGCTCTACTACGCGCACGGCCCGGTACCTCAGCTGGACACGGTCCACCTCGACCAGTCACACGGCCTCGTGTTCCTCGACGCCGAGGCACAGTTGCACAAGTACCGAACGCTCTTCGAACGGATCGAAGCCGTCGCTCTCGACCCGGACAAGACGCGGGACCTCATCCACAACGTGATGCGCGATCTGTGAAGGAACGCCATGAGCCAGCGCTGGCAGAAGTCGTCCTACTGCTCCGAAGGCGACTCGTGTGTGCACATATCCACAAGCCACGGCACGATCCGCGTAACCGAGAGCGCCGACCCCACCGGGGCCGTACTCATCGCCACCCCCACCTCCTTCGACGCCCTCCTCACCGCCCTCAAGAAGGACTCCCCCCGTGGCTGAAATCCCCCCGAACCTCACCTGGGAGCGCGCCGCCCCACCCGACGCCACCGGCCCCGGCCCCTGGATCGAGATCGCCTTCGGTGAGGGCGACGACGGCGACGCCCCGGTCTACATCCGCGAGACCAGCGACCCGGAGAACGTGGTTACGACCAACCGCCACAAGTGGGACGCCTTCGTACTCGGCGTACAGGCGGGCGAGTTCGACCACTTCGTGGAGGGCTTGAGCGGCGGTCAGTAACCGCCTGAGCGGCATTGAGCGACCGCCGATCAGTGACGTGACCGTCGGGCAGCCGTGTCACGCCCTCCCGGCCTCCACCCCGCTCGCCGCTCCCAGCGGGAAGCTCACGCCTGTCAGTTCCTCCGACGCCGTCCACAGCCGCCGAGCCGCTGCCGGGTCGCTTGCCGCGGCCGAGCGGCTCACCAGGGTCGGTGCGCCCCGCATCTCGCCCAGCCCGTCGGGTCCGACGTAGCCGGCGCCCGGCAGGTCCTGGACCGCCGCGTACAGGGTCGGCAGGGCGCCGGCCTTGTCGTCCTGGGCGATCAGCCGGTTGCC
This sequence comes from Streptomyces sp. KR55, assembly GCF_052245645.1. Taxonomy (NCBI): domain Bacteria; kingdom Bacillati; phylum Actinomycetota; class Actinomycetes; order Kitasatosporales; family Streptomycetaceae; genus Streptomyces; species Streptomyces sp. KR55. The sequence continues at coordinate 15,428 of NZ_JBQQCE010000101.1, forward strand.
CAGGCTCATGACCAACCGGCTCACGCGGCTCGCGGCGTGGCTCTGGAGGTTGGTCGCCGCGTACCCGGGGTGCGCAGCGAAGGCGCGGACGGGAGAGCCTGACTTCGTGAGGCGGCGCTGAAGTTCGAGGGTGAAGAGCAGGTTCGCCAGCTTGGACTGGGCGTAGGCCCGCACCGGCGTGTAACCCGACGTCAGATTCAGGTCGTCGAAGCGGATGACGCCGTCGCCGAACCGGTGGGCGCTCGAGGACAGCGTCACCACGCGGTCGGTGATGTACGGCAGCAGCAGGTTCGTCAGCGCGAAGTGGCCCAGATGGTTCGTGCCGAACTGCATCTCGAAGCCGTCCTTGGTCCGCTGCTCCGGGAGCATCATCACGCCCGCGTTGTTGATCAGCAGATCCAGCGGACGGGCCTCCCAGCCCTCCGCGAACGCGCGGACCGAGGCCAGGTCGGCGAGGTCGAGGCGGCGGACCTCCGTGCTGCCGTTCACGGTCGCGGCCGCGGCCCGGCCGCGCTCCGGGTCCCGTACGGCGAAGACGACATGCGCCCCCGCCCGGGCCAGCGCGTCCGCGGCGGCGAGGCCGATGCCGCTGTTGGCGCCCGTGACGACCGCCGTCCGGCCGGTGAGGGCGGGAAGACGGCTTGCGTTCCATTTCGCCGGCCGGGCCGGCTTGCTCGTGGTAGGCATGCCCCTCAATGTAGGCAGCGCCAACAATGCTGTCAATGACAACAATGGTGACGACGCCAACAAAGATGACGCCGACAACATCGAGATACGATGGTGCGCATGCCCGAGAGCCGCCCCTATCACCACGGAGACCTGCGCGCAGCCCTGCTCGCCGGCGCCGAGCGCACCCTGCGGGAGAAGGGGGCCGCCGCCCTGTCCCTGCGCGAACTCGCCCGCGAGACCGGCGTCAGCCATGCCGCCCCGGGTCGGCACTTCAAGGACAAGCAGGCCCTGCTGGACGCCCTAGCCCTCACCGGCTTCGAGCGCCTGACCGAGACCGTGGTCACCGCGGACGACCCCGCACTCCCGATCGAGGAGCGGCTCATCCGTCTCGCGCGGGCCTACCTCGGATTCACCATCGAGAACGCCGCACTGCTGGAGCTGATGTACGCCCGCAAGCACGACCCGGACGTCTCCCAGCAACTCGCGTCAGCCATGGAGCGAGCAATCGAGCCGTTTGTGCGCCTCATCGAAGGCGCCCAGCAGCGCGGCGAGATCGTCGCGGGAGATCCCGAGCAGATCACCCTGCTCGCAGGCGCCACCCTGCACGGCGTCGCCGCCTTCACCGCCCAAGGCACGCTCCCACCCCAGGCCGCACTCGACGGCATCGGCGAACTCGTCCACCATCTCCTGCACGGACTCCGGCCCCGCTGACCCCTCGCCACCGACCCAGGTCACACCGGCAGATAGCCTTCATCCGGAGAACATCGAGACGACCTCTCACCCGACCGACCGTCAAAAACGGCCCCAGGGCATGAAGATGTTCAACGACGGAACCACATGACGGGTTTCGTTCCCACCTCGTTGCCCGGCGTGACCTGCCGTGATACACAGAGTGACGATACGAGGTATTCGTACGAAACCCGCCACTCGATGACGCCAAGTCGACATACGACAGCGCCATTGTCGGCGAGAATGAGGCCTGACCTCTGCGCACCGCAGGGGACTGCGGAACTACCCACCAGGGGCGGTGACTTACATGCTCTTTGCGGCCGACAAGGGAGACATCAACACCATCATCGGCGGGATCGCTCCGGACTGGGGCCCCTTCGGCAGCCTGGGCAACGAGGCGAAGGTGATGATCGAGGTCGTGATGGCGGTGGCCATCCTGATCTGCCTCGGCATCGCCATCTGGGGCGCCGCCAAGCAGCGCATCGGCGCGACGGCCCTGCGCGACACCTTCAGCGCGGAACAGGGCAAGGGCCTCATCATCGCCGGCCTCACCGGGGTGTTCATCATCGGCTCCCTCGGCACGCTCTTCACCATCGTGTACGGCATGGCCGTATAGGCCCGTCCTCCCCTCCGGGCGCGCCCGGTCCGGTCCCCCTCCACCCCACCCGCCCGTCGTGCCCACCGGCTGAGGTTGCGTTTCCCTGATGTCCCTGATGTCGAGTCACCACACCGCGCCCGCGCGGGAACCAGCACGGCTACCGTCGTACATCTACGCGTTCAGTCGGTACGACGGTTTCCGCTACGACGTCAAGGGGGCGTACGCGGCATGAGTCTCGGGGACGAGCACGAAGCCTCCGGCGGTTACGGCGGTACGGGACACACCCGCACCCGCCTGCCCGACGGCGACCCCTACGGGGGCGCGCGCCGCGGCCGGTCATCCTCCCGGAGCCTGGTCACGGTGGTCGGCGTGGTGGTCCTGCTGATCGCCGCGATCGCATTCGCCAACCGTGGAGGAGACGATTCCGAATCCACGGACACGAGCGGCTCCGGCCCGGAGGCGGCGCCTACGGCGGCGAGTGGGGAGCGGCCGGTGGAGTCGGGGACAGGCGGGATCCCGACGGGGTACGCGCGGGATGAGCAGGGGGCGCAGAGTGCGGCGGCGAACTATGCGGTGGCGCTGGGTTCCGCGGAAATGTTCGACACCGCCGGACGGCACAAGATCGTGAACACCGTCTACGCTCCCGATGTCGCCGCCGCCCGGCAGGCGGACCTGGACAGCGCGTACTCGAGCGAGGACTTCCTGGCGAACATCGGCCTCGACAAGAACGGCAAGGCCCCCAAGGGACAGACCTTCGTCTCCCGCGTCATTCCGGTGGGCACCAAGGTCACCGCGTCCAGTGCGAACGACGCCACCGTCGAGGTCTGGTACACCTCGCTCTTCGGCCTGTCCGGCGAGCGCGCGACCAACCCCGTGTCCGAGAGCTGGTACACGACGACGTACCAGCTGACGTGGACCAACAACGACTGGAAAGTCACCGACTTCCAGCAGAAGGACGGACCCGTGCCGGTCGGGCGCGATCAACAGGCCTCCACCGCCGACGACATGACGAAGGCCGTCGAGGAGTACGGAGGGTTCACGTATGCGCGCTAGCCACCGCTTCCTCAAGGTCACGGCTGCCGTCGCCGCCGTCCAGACCACCACGGTGCTGTTGGCCACCCGCGCCTTCGCCGCACCCACGCCCACGCCTTCGCCCACCGCGAGCAACGATCCCTGCGACCTCATCCGGGGCCCCGCCAAGGACTACTGCGAACGAGAAGGCGGCGACAGCCGCACCGGCGGCAGCTCCCCCACCCTCGACCCCACCTCCACCCTCGACCCCCTCTCCTCCCTGGCCAAGGGCTGCGCCGACGCCGCCTCCTGGACCATCGACAAGCTCAGTGAGGCCGTCAACGACACCGCGAACGTCGACTTCACGAACGCCAGGTTCCTCCAGCAGTACGCCGTCGTCTTCGCCGCGTCCACGATCCTCACCCTCCTCCTCTGGCTGCTGGCCGTTGCCAAGCGAGCCGTCCGCGGCGTCCCCCTCAGCACCGCCGTCGGCGAGGCGATCGGCTTCCTCTGGCTCACCGTCCTGGCCTCCGCCTTCACCCCGCTGATCCTGTACACGGTCGTCTCGGCGACGGACGGTGTCTCCGACGTCCTGGCGGAAACCACCGGCGACCAGACGGACGCCTTCTTCGGCAACTTCTCCGGCGCCCTCAAGAAGGGCGAGGACATCGGCGGCGGCCCGATCATGCTGATCGTCGTCTCCCTGGTGTCCATCCTCGCCGCCGGTGTGCTGTGGCTGGAGCTGGTCATCAGGGCCGCGCTGCTCTACGTCGGCGCACTCCTCGGCACCGTCGTCTACGCCGGCCTCGTCGACAAGAACCTGTGGGGTCACGTCCGCCGCTGGGCCGGCATCATGATCGCGGTCATTCTGGTGAAGCCGGTCATCGTGATCGTCCTCGGGCTGGCGGGTGCGCTCTCCGCCGACGACGGCCCGGACGCCTTCTCCGCGGTCGTCTCCGGCCTCGCGATCATCCTGCTCGCCATCTTCGCCTCCGCGATGATCTACCGCTTCGTCCCCGGCTTCGGCGACGAGATCGCCGGCTCCCGCAACAACCGCATCATGCAGAGCGCCGAAGGCAAGGCCGCCGCCGTCATCAGCTCCCCGGCGACCCTGGTCGCCCAGGGCATCAAGACCCACAGCACCCGCGCCGACAACAACGGCGGCCAGTCCGGCGCCAACTCGGCCCCCCGCCCGGCCAACCAGGCCTCGGGCGGCGTCGCCGCGCACAGCTCGCGCCCCTCGAACGGAGGCGGCGGATCTGTCCCATCCGCCGCACCCGCGCCGCGCTCGTCCAGCCCGGTGAACACCCCGCACGCCAGTAACACCCGCAACAGCAATAGCAACCGCACGGGAGGTGAAGGGCGTTGACGACCGAGTCCCACCTGTCCCATCCGGTCACGCCCCGCCGTACATATCTGATCGGCCGCGCCCGGCCGAACGCGATCGTCGGCCGCAACCGCGAGACCGGCGAGATCGCGCTGATCATCGCGGGCGCGTTCCTGGGCATGATGTGCGGGCTGCTCGTCCCGGTCCTCTCCCTGCGCATCGTGCTGCTGATGGGCTTCCCGCTGCTCGCGCTGGCGGTGGTCTACGTGCCGTACAAGCACCGCACGTTCTACAAGTGGTTCGAGATCAACCGCAGTTACAAGCGCACCCTCCGTTCGGGCGCCACCTACCGATCGGCCGCCATCGAGGCCGGCACCCGTCTCGACGGGCGGGAGGTCGAGATCGGCCCGCCCCCCGGCATCGGCCGCATCACCTGGCTCGCCGCCCCCTTCGGGCCCGACGAGATCGCCGTACTGCTGCACGCGGACCGCAAGACGGTCACCGCCGCCATCGAGATCGAGGGCCCGGGCGTCGGTCTGCGCGACTCGGAGGACCAGGAAGCCCTCGTCGACCGCTTCGGCACCCTCCTCAAGCATGTGGCCAACGGCGACGGCTTCGTCACCCGGCTGCAGATGCTCGCCCGCACCCTCCCCGCCGACCCCGACGCCCACGCCAAGGACGTCGCCGTACGCGGCGACGACCGGGCCCCGGCATGGCTGCAGCAGTCGTACGACCAGCTCCAGTCGATGGTGTCGACGAGCAGCGAGCAGCACCGCGCGTATCTCGTCGCCTGTATGCACTACACCCGTGAACTCGCCGCCGAGGCGCATGCGATGGCCCGTGCCGCCCGCCCGCACGGCGGCGGCAAGGTCGACCGGGACGCCGGGCTGGCGGTCGTCATGGCGCGCGAACTGACGGACATCTGCTCGCGCCTCCAGGAGGCCGACATCCGAGTACGGCAGCCGCTCGGGCAGGGACGGCTCGCCTCGCTCATCCACTCCATGTACGACCCGGACCACCCGATCGACCACATCCAGGCGATGACGAAACGCAATGCCTGGCCGGCCGAGCTGGACGCCATGGAGCCGACGTACCTCCAGGCGAAGACCCGCGAGTCGTCCACCCGCGCCCCCTGGTGCCATGCCACGGCCTGGGTGAAGGAGTGGCCGATGACCCCGGTGGGCGTCAACTTCCTGGCGCCCCTCCTCGTCCACACCCCGGACGTCATCCGAACGGTCGCCGTGACGATGGATCTCGAGCCCACCGAGGTAGCCATCGAACGCATGCTGACCGAGAAGACGAACGACGAGGCCGAGGCCTCCCGCGCCGCCAAGATGAACCGCACCGTCGACCCGCGCGACATCGCCGCCCACAACCGTCTCGACCAGCGAGGAGAAGACCTGGCGAGCGGTGCGGCAGGGGTGAACCTGGTCGGCTACATCACCGTCTCCTCCCGCACCCCGGAGGCGTTGGCGCGCGACAAGCGGACGATAAGGGCCTCGGCCGGCAAGTCGTATCTGAAACTGGAGTGGTGCGACCGCGAGCACCACCGGGCCTTCGTGAACACGCTCCCGTTCGCCACCGGAATCCGAAGGTAGGGGTTGATGCCCTGATGCGGGACCCGCTCTCCGCCATCACCGAAGCCTTCACGTCCTTCCTCTTCGGCAAGGTCGAGACCACCCGGCTGCCCGTACGCACCTCCACGGGCCAGGCGCAGGCGGTCTACCTCCCCACCGCCGCCCCCGGCCTCGGCGACTCCGGCGTCATCATCGGCCGCGAGGTGTACTCCGGGAAGGGCTACATCTACGACCCCTTCCAGCTCTACGGCCAACAGCTCCCTGCCCCGCACTGGCTGGTCCTCGGCGAGTCCGGCAACGGCAAGTCGGCGCTGGAGAAGACATACGTCCTACGACAGCTGCGCTTCCGGGACCGGCAGGTCGTCGTGCTCGACGCGCAGGGTGAGGACGGCGTCGGCGAGTGGAACCTCATCGCCCAGGAGCTGGGGATAACTCCCATCCGCCTGGACCCGATGGCCGCCCTCGACCACGGCATCCGCCTCAACCCGCTCGACCCGGCGATCACGACGACGGGTCAGCTCGCCCTGCTCCGGACCATCATCGAGGTCGCGATGGGGCATGGGCTGGACGAGCGGTCCGGCTTTGCACTCAAGGTCGCGCACGCCTACGTCAACGAGACCATCGTCGAGCGCCAGCCGGTCCTGACCGACATCGTGGAGCAGCTACGGCATCCCGAGCCGGAGTCCGCCGAGTCGATGAACGTCGACATAGACGACGTACGGGCGTGGGGCCTGGACGTGGCACTGGTCCTGGACCGTCTGGTCGACGGTGACCTGCGCGGCATGTTCGACGGCCCGACAACGGTCGGGATCGATCTGGACGCCCCGCTGATCGTCTTCGACCTCTCCCACATCGACCGCAACTCCATCGCCATGCCGATCCTGATGGCGATCGTCGGCGTATGGCTGGAGCACACCTGGATCCGCCCCGACCGGAAGAAGCGCATCTTCCTGGTCGAAGAGGCCTGGCACATCATCAACAGCCCCTTCGTGGCGCAGCTGTTCCAGCGGCTGCTGAAGTTCGGGCGACGGCTGGGCCTGTCCTTCGTGGCGGTCGTACACCATCTGTCCGACGTCGTGGACGGGGCTGCGGCGAAGGAGGCCGCGGCGATCCTGAAGATGGCGTCGACCCGGACCATCTACGCCCAGAAGGCGGACGAGGCGAGGGCGACGGGCCGGGTGCTGGGTCTGCCGCGGTGGGCCGTCGAGATCATCCCGACCCTCACTCCCGGCATCGCCGTCTGGGACGTCAACGGCAACGTCCAGGTCGTCAAACACCTGGTCACGGAGACGGAACGCCCGCTGGTCTTCACCGACCGGGCGATGACCGAGTCCTCCAGCGACCTCGTCGACGACGCGCTGCGCGCCGCCGAGCTGGAGGCGGAGGAGCGGGCGGCGGCCTTCATGGAACAGCACCTCGGCGACTCCGAGTCGACGGTGGCGTAGGAGGGCGGCGTGAGACCGGACGACCACCGGCGGGACGGCCAGGGCGGTATCCCCGACGGCCTGCTGATCGGCATACTCGCGTTCCTGCTCGGCGTGACGCTGCTGGTCTGGTCGGCCACGGGCCTGGCCGGCTGGTTCTCCCACGGCGCCTGGCCGTCCGGCGTGACCTTCACCCGCACGCCCCTGGCCATGCGCCACCTCGTCGCCGAACCCCACGACATCACCGGCGCCTGGCCCCACACGCCGGGGACGCAGCTCTCCGGGTACGGGCTGTTCTGGGGGCTGTTCATCGGCCAGCTGATGGTGCTGTTCGTGCTGACGGTGTTCGTGATGGGGACGCTGGCACGGTGGAAGGCGGTACGGGCGAGACAGAGGTCTGCGTCGGCGGCACACGAGCAGACGCGGGAGCACACCAAGGACGCCGAGGCCACGCCCCCGGCGCCGGCGATCGAACCGCACGAGCTCCGGGCCCCGGCAGAGCAGGCACCCAGCGGGGACCGGCCCCAAGAGGTCCCGACTCCGAGAAGAGCCCCGGACCCGGATCCGACGGCGCTACTCCGCCCAACGCCACCGGACCCCGAGCGTCCCACCCCCCTGTTCGGCGGTGAACGGGTCGGCGGGTGGGAAAAGATCCTCGTGACGACGGCGGAGAGCCGCGCCGCCACCGCAGCCCAGGCCATCCGCGACGCGGAAGGCCCCGCCCTCATCGTCACGTCGAACCCCACCCTCTGGCAGGACACCAAGGACGCCAGATCAAAACTCGGTCCGGTCCTCCTCTACGACCCCACCCACCGCTGCGACACCCCGGCCCGTCTCCACTGGTCCCCCATCACAGGCTGCGAGGACAAGCCAACGGCCACAGCAAGAGCCGCCGCCCTCCTCACGCCGGTCCGCCCCACCGCCAAGATCGACCAGGCGCTCAGCGACACCGCCGAGACACTGCTCCGCAGCTACCTCCACGCCGCCGCCCTCGACAACCGCACCATCCGCCACGTCCACCGCTGGTCCCAGGGCACCCAGATCCAGGAAGCCGTACGCACCCTGCGTACGCACCCCAAGGCGGCCCCTGGCGCCGCCGGCGAACTCGAGGCCGCCCTCACCGCGCACCCCGAACGCCGCGACATGGCTCACGAGTTGACCAGTCGCGCCCTGTCCTCACTGTTCACGGTGAACGTCCGCGAGGCATGCACCCCAAACCGAACTGATGCGCTCACCTTGGATTCCTTCATCGACGAAGGGGGCACGCTTTATATGGTCGGTGAATCCATCGAGGACCCCAGGACGAACCCCGGCGCGATGCCTCTCCTCACGGCCCTCGTCTCCAGCGTGGTCGAGCGCGGCCGGCGCATGGCCGAACGGTCATCCTCCGGTCGCCTCGACCCACCACTGACCCTTGTCCTCGACGACATCGCGGCCGTGGCCCCGTTCCTCCAACTCCCGTCCCTACTCACGTCCGGACCGGAGCAGGGCCTCCCCACCCTGGCCCTCCTCCGCTCCCGCGAACAGGCCCGCTCCCGCTGGCCGCACGACGAGCTGCCGGTCTGACGTCACTCTCTTTCGAGAACGAACTCCCGCTCACAGCCGCCCGTTTGTCCGTCCAACGGCACGGTCACCCCACTCGGCTCGAACCCCACCTTCCGGTAGAAGGCCTGCGCCCGCCCGTTCTCCTCGTGCACGATGAGCCGCACCCGCTCCAGCCCCCGCCCCCAGGCCCACTCCAGGGCCTCGTCGAAGAGCAGCTCGGTCAGCCCGCACCCACGGTGCTCGGGCCGCATGTACACGCCCACGACATGCCCCTGCAGCCGCTCGACTGGAAACCCGGCCCAGTCCGTCGTCCCCGGCTCCTCGACCAGCACGGTCAACGTCCCGACCAACTCCCCGCCGGGCCCCTCAGCAACGATCTGCTGCGCCGCTACCGCTCCCTCGGCACTCCTCGCCGCCCGTTCCTGCCAGAAGGAGTCAGGCCGGGCCGCGGCCTCCTCATACGTCTCCAGAAAGGCAAGATGCGCCACCGGATCCCGCAGCGCCCTCAACCGCAGCTCCTTCACCGCCGGCCACTCGTCGACACGTATGGACCGGACGACGTACCGCTCATCCGTGCTGATGCTCATGAGGGTCACCGTAACGCAGAAAACCCCCGTGCCGTCCGGCACGGGGGTTTTCTCAAGAATTGTTCGGCGGTGTCCTACTCTCCCACAGGGTCCCCCCTGCAGTACCATCGGCGCTGTGAGGCTTAGCTTCCGGGTTCGGAATGTAACCGGGCGTTTCCCTCACGCTATGACCACCGAAACACTGTGAAACTGTGAACGCCGCACCACGCGCGGCGGCGTGGGGCTGTTCGTGGTTTCAGAACCAACACAGTGGACGCGAGCAACTGAGGACAAGCCCTCGGCCTATTAGTACCGGTCAACTCCACCCCTTACGGGGCTTCCATATCCGGCCTATCAACCCAGTCGTCTACTGGGAGCCTTACCCTCTTATA
>NZ_JBQQCE010001004.1:0-658 GCF_052245645.1 Streptomyces sp. KR55
TGGCCGAGACCCAGCAGGACACGGCCGTCGGGATCGAGTACGGCGAGGCCGACGCCGGTGAGGCTGTGGGGCGGGCTCGCTCGGGGCGCTCCCCGCCGGGTTCGTTCGTGTTCACCGGGCCATTTCACCTCATGCTGACCGCACAGGGCCATTCGTGGCCGAGGCGGGCGGCACCGCCGCGGCGGCGTCGTGGAAGGCTCGGCGGACTCCGGCGATTCCGTCGCCGGCCCGCGTCGGATGCACGCGGTTGGTGAGCAGCACGGCGTAGTGCCCGGTGGCGGGATCCACCCACAGGCTGGTACCGGTGAAGCCGGTGTGCCCGTAGGAGTCCGGTCCGAAGGCGTCGCCGACGGGGGAACCCACCGGGTCCCGTCCTTGCCAGGCGAGGGACCGACGCAGTGCAAGACCGTCCGTGTGAGCGGCCGTCATCTGCGTGAAGGTGTCCGGGCTCAGCAGGCCCCGACCGCCGGCGGCGAGCGCCGCACCGAGCAGTTCCATGTCCGAGAGCGTGGAGAACAGGCCCGCGTGTCCACCCACTCCGCCGAGCACGGCCGCGTTCTCGTCGTGGACCTCACCGACGACCAGCCGGCCGCGCCAGGGGCAGTCCTCGGTGGCCACCGCTCGCACGCGCCACTGCGCACCGGGACGGAAGAAGGTG
>NZ_JBQQCE010001005.1:0-654 GCF_052245645.1 Streptomyces sp. KR55
CAACCCGAGCCGGACTTCATCGGATAACCCGATCCATGGATGCATATCCGTGTCAACGAACCAGCGCCCCGGCGGTCACCGCGCCTGGAGAGGAACTACGTGCACCTCTCAAGCAACGGCATTGGCCGTTGTCCACGAGATAGCGGATCGCGTCCAGCATCGCGCGGTGGCAGTACGCCTCCCGCTGGCCGCCCCGACCGCGCAGCCAGGCCGGCACCGGCAGCAGCGGCCGGACCTCAGCCCACTCCGCGTCCGTCATGTCCGAGGGATACCGCCGAACACGTTCCGGATGATCGGCCGCATTCCCGAACCGGTGAGCGACACAATCACACGTCGGTGCAGCCGAGTTGAACTCCACCGGCGCGAGCACGTAAAACTGCGGCAACAGGGTCTCCTGGATCTCGGTTGGCTTCGCAACCCCGCGCTACCAAGAGGCCCTGTTCTCATGCCCGCGGCCAGCTGCGATCACCCGATCGAGACTCCCGTTCGACGCACACCCCTCAAGATCGGAACGACAACAGCTACTTAGCTTGACGTTTAACGTGGGCGGGCTTGGTGTTGCTTGATCGACTCGGCGCGTTTGAGCGTCTTGCCGACGTCGTGGTGCCTGGCCCGGTGCTTGTTCTTCGAGCCTGCAGGCCGTCCCGGCCCTGG
>NZ_JBQQCE010001006.1:0-650 GCF_052245645.1 Streptomyces sp. KR55
GAACCGAGGAGGGCTGGGCCCACGACACGGCGGGCACCGGTACCCATGCGGCCGGCGTCATCGCCGGGGCGGACACCGGTAAGGGGATCATCGGTACCGCGGTCGATGCCGAGATCGAGGTCTGTCAGGTGCTGCCCGGCGGCTGCTTCAGTGACCTGATCGCCGCCCTCGACCACTGCATCGAACGCGAGGTCGACGTCGCGCACGTCGCTGTGGCAACGCCGTATGCGTCGGCGCTCGTCTCACGCAAACTGGCCGACGCAGGCGCGGCGGGCATCGCCTGCGTCGCCCCGGCGGGCGACTCGGGCGGACCGGTCTGCTTCCCCGGCTCACTGCCCACCGTGTTCACCGTGGGTGCGCTCGGAGCCTTCGGGACCTTCCCGCCGGACACCTCCCAAGCCACCCATGTGGGCCCCCAGTTGACGCCGGACGGGTTGTTCGCCGCGCCGTTCAGCTGCCACGGACCCGGGGTCGACGCGGCCGCCCCCGGTGTGGCCGTGCTGTCGTGCTCGCCGCAGGGCGGGTACACGGCCCTCGACGGCACCGGCACGGCCTCGGCCCACGTCGTCGGTCTCGCCGCCCTCGTTCTCGCCCACCACGAGGACTTCCACGGCCAGCTGCTGCCCCGCGGACCTGGTCGGGTGCGGCGC
>NZ_JBQQCE010001007.1:0-635 GCF_052245645.1 Streptomyces sp. KR55
GCCCTACGGGGCGCTGGTGGACCTGGCCCGGGACCTGATCGACGGCAGGACCGACGTCTACGGCGCCGCTGACCGGCTGCGCTCCTGGCAGATCTGACGCGCCCGACCCGGCCGCCCCTCCCGCCCTCGGGACCGCCGGCCGAGGGCGGGAGGAACAGGGCCGGCGGCCGCCTCACGCAGGGGAGCCGCCGTCCTGCGCGGGGGCCCAGGCCCTGTCGGCCTGGCGAGAGAGGCCGGTTCCATCCAACTGCTCGGCCGGAGGCGTCGGGAGCGTGCGTGGGGCCCTGCCGCGCGCGTCGGTTTCACACGGGGCGCACGGAATGGTAAATGGCCGGGTCGGCGGCGTGAGTTACTATCGAATCTGACTTTATTTCAGTGTGGCCGATGTTGCCCAAGTGCCTTGTTGGCCGTGAGTGCGATGTGCAAGGGTGAACCACCCGGCGGGGGGAGTAATGGCCGGGCACATTCGCACTTCGGTGAACCGGTCGTGCGAAGCGCCAAGGGTGAATTCACGCTCCCCGCACCCCGCCAAAAGGTACGCACCAACCGGGCTCCTTTTCGGCGGTCAGAACCCTCGTGTACCACCTGCGTGGGAAGGAATCCGCTCAGTGCCCACCCCCCACCCCCCTCGCCCC
>NZ_JBQQCE010001008.1:0-632 GCF_052245645.1 Streptomyces sp. KR55
AAAACACCACGGGACACCAGTAGCGGATCAACCGACGGCGAGGGCGAAGACGTGCATCGCCACGCTGCCCATCACCGCCCCCTCACTGATATCCGGCAGGGTCACGTACCGCGACCTTGCCGGCCTCCAGCGGCACGGCCGCGTAGTACACGCCTGCTGGACCTGGCGTTCACGACCACCTCGCGCATGGACTGCCACGCCGAGAAGTCGTGGCATCAGAAGCGTTGATCCTGTGCCGCTCGAAAAGTCATCGCCGCTGGTAGAGCGAGGGCACCAGCGTCTTTGGGAGCACGACCGGGTGATCGTGCAGCACGACTGTTGGAGGTCACGGTCATACCCTGTGAGGTCTGCGTGCTCCGGAGGGTGTGAGGACCATCGGTCACGGTGAGGACGAGCTTGCCGCGGGTGTGGTTGGTCTCGCCGAGACGGTGGGCCGCGGCGGCCTTCGCCAGCGCGAAGGAGCGCTCCACCGCGACGCGGACCTCGCCGGAGTCGACCAGGCCGACGATCGTAGTTAGGCCGGGGCGTCCGGCTCCACCAGGAACGGGCTGGTGTGGGCCCCGACCTGCCCGGCCACGGTGGCGAGGCGCTGCGAGACGCCGCCGGGGATCGCGACGACGAGACCGCCAGGG
>NZ_JBQQCE010001009.1:0-631 GCF_052245645.1 Streptomyces sp. KR55
TGGTGTCACAGCCGTCCTGTCCGTCCTCACCTCCGCCGCCCTGCTCGCCGTCGCTCCGGCAGGAGCCGCCCCGCTGCCCGACCGGATGGCCGACACCGGCGGCGGCAGCCAGCTGATCACCGCCGTGGCGCCGCGGGCCGGCTCGACGACGGGCACGGTCACCTGGTGGGACCGGCGGGAAGGCCGCTGGGTGAAGGCCGGTTCCGCGCCGGCCCGCTTCGGGGCGAACGGGCTCGTCGAGGGCGCCTCACGGAAGCAGAGCACGAACACGACGCCGACGGGGCTGTACGACCTGCCGTACGCCTTCGGCATCAAGGCGGCGCCGCGCGGGACGACGTACAAGTACCGTCCCGTACGGCAGAACTCCTGGTGGTGCCAGGACACCGGCTCCCGCTCCTACAACCGGTGGACCGAGCCCCGCCCCGCCGACTGCCGTGCCACCGAGGCCGAGCACCTGGTGTCGTACGGGAACCGGTACGCGCATGCCCTCGTCATCGGCTTCAACTACCGCAAACCGGTGCGCGGGCGCGGCGCCGGCATCTTCCTGCATGTCAACGGGCGCGGGCCGACGGCCGGTTGTGTGTCCGTGCCGGCGGACGCCATGCGGCGGATCCTCCAGTGGGCCGAGCCG
>NZ_JBQQCE010001010.1:0-627 GCF_052245645.1 Streptomyces sp. KR55
CTCCGCGGTCCAGGAGGTGAGGATGCGCAGGGCGTCGTGGGAGGGGCTGCCGGGTTCGGCGGTCAGGACCATCAGGCGCTGTCCGGAGTCGTCGGGGCTCGCCCAGGTGTCGCAGTCGAGGGTGAGCTCTCCCACCAGGCGGTGGCGGTAGCGCTTGGTGCCGTATCCGGCGCTGCTGACGCGGTGTTCGGCCCACCAGGTGCGGAAGTCGGCGTCCTGGACGGACAGTTCGCCGACGAGGCGGGCGAGGTCCGGGTCGACGGGGTCGGCCGCGGCCTCCATGCGCAGCCCGGCGACGGCGTCCCGGGCGTCGTGCTCCCAGTCCAGATGCAACTCCCGGACCACCGGATTCGAGAACAGCAGGTTCACGTAGTTGCGGCGAGTCGGCGGGAGGGCCGAGAAGTCGGTGTACAGCGCGATGGCGGCGGGGTTCCAGGCGAGGATGTCCAGGCGTTTGCCGAGGACAAGGGCGGGGGTTTGGGTGAGCTGGTCCAGGAGGCGGCGCATGGCGGGGCGTACGCGTTGCGCGGGTCGGCGGCGGTGCGGTCGGTTGTCGGTGCGGCCGGCGAGTTCGTAGAGGTATTGCTGTTGGTCGTCGTCGAGGTGCAGGGCGCGGGCGAGGGTGGC
>NZ_JBQQCE010000102.1:0-25249 GCF_052245645.1 Streptomyces sp. KR55
TTTGTTTGTCCGGGGCCCGGTCGTGGCGTGCTCAGGCGCGTCGGTGAGCCGACGCCGCGGGCTCCTCCTCCCCGCCGTTCAGGACGGTGTCGTTCATGTCCACGAGACCCAGCTCATGGGCGAAGATGACCAGGCAGAGCCGACTGCGCAGGCCGAGTTTGCGCATCAGGCGCTGGACGTGGGAGCGCACGGTGTTGCTGCTCACCCACAGCTGGGCTGCGATCTCGGCGTTGTTGCGGCCGGTGCCGACCAGGGCGAGGACCTCGCGCTCCCGGCGGGACAGACCGCCCAGCGCGGACTGGGTGTCGTTGTTCAGTGTCCATTCGAAGGCCAGCCGGCCCTCGCTCAGCCGCTCGTCCTCGATGATCTCCTCGGACACGACGGTGTACCGGTTCGAGACCAGCACGGCGGCATCGGCCAGTTCGCGGTCCGACGCGGAGCTGAGGATCAGCCCGTAGGCACCGAACCACATCACGCCGGCCAGTTCCTCGAACGGTTCCTCCACCACGAGCAGCGTCGGTGCGAACACTCCCGCGAGGTTGGACGCGACCCGGCGGGTCAGATTCAGACTCTCCCGGTCCGCCGCCAGCACGGCCACGTCGGCGGCTTGGAACTCCCCTCGGCCATGAGGCAGGACGCTGAACCCGTCGAGGGCCGCGAAGCGACGCTCCAGAGCGGTTCTCCGGGACGCGTCATGACTCATGACTATGACCGCTACCAATGGACTCCCCCTGTCCAGTCGTGAAAACGCCGCGGTGGCCAGACATGCGCACACGCAGGCGTACGGTACGACTCCGCACGATGTCATACGAAGGGCTACCGCAAGGTGATGATGCGACGATGCGCTCAACCGCCGACCGGTCGGCGGATGCCCGCCTTCTCCAGCCGCGGGATGACCTCGGACGCGAAGAACTCCAGTTCGCCCAGGTAGTCGACGAAGGACAGCGCGAGGCCGCCGAGGCCGGCGCGCGCGAACGAGACGATCGTTGCGGCGATGTCGTCGGGGCTGCCCACCAACGGCAGTCCGCCGTGGCCGGCGGCGAAGCGGGGCCGGAACATCCGGATCTGCGCCTCGCTGAACGACTGCGGGTTGATGCCCTGCCCGCTCATCACCGTGTCGACGCCCTGCCAGTCGGCGTTCTCCTCGGCGTAGTACCTGAGGAACTCCTCCGCCTCGCTCCGGGTGGGGCGGCACACCACATATGCGTTGGACATGACCGTCACCCGGCGCCCGCCGTGCTGCGCGGCCGCCCGCTCGACGCCGTCGACCAGGGCGGAGCCCCGCTGGGGGTCGAAGGCCGCCGTCAGCAGGAAGTCGGCGTTACGGGTGGCGAAACCGCGCCCGGCCTCCGACACCGCGGCGTTGATGACCGGCAGCCTGCCGGCCACCGGTCTGGGACTTGTGTGCAGGCCGGTCAGGCCGGGGAAGAACTCGCCGTCGTGGTCGAACGGTTCCTCGCTGCTCCACAGCGTGCGCACCACGTCCCACCACTCCTGGGCGTGGGCGTAGCGCTGCGCCGGGGAGCCGGGCAGGTCGAGGCCGAACGCCTCGTACTCCGCCTGGTACCAACCGGCCACGATGTTGAGTCCCGCACGCCCGTCGCCGATCCGGTCGACGGTGGCCAACTGCTTGGCCGCGACGACGGGCGGCAGCAGCGCGCTGTGGACCGTGGCGAACACCGAGATGCGCTCGGTCACCGCCAGCATCCCGCCGGCCCAGGTGATCGTCTCCAGGACGCTGTCGTGGAAGGTGGTGCCGGGCCAGCCGATCCAGCGGCCCACCGGAAGCAGGAAGTCGAGCCCCAGCCGGTCGGCGAGGACCGCGAGAGCGCGGTTGTCCGCCCAGTTTCCCGACCAGCGTTCGGGGATCGTGGTGATGGCCAGGCCGGATGACGCGTTGGGTGCGAATAAGCCCAGCTTGAAGCCGTTGTCGGCGAACATGCCGTTCTCCATGGGACAACCCTCCCGTTCGTACGGACCGGTCCTCTCGGGGGCCAGCGCGAACGGGCTGGGGCCGTACCGGCGGCGGGGCAGGGTCCGGCCGTGGCACCGTTGCTCCGGACTCTTCCGCTGCGTTCGCGTGACCCGTGAGGTCACGAGTACGGTGGCACATCGCAATTAAGCCGCCATAACACCGCGGCACCGATGCCGCCGGAGCAGGCACGAAGGGTAGGCCGGCCCGCTCAGCCGGTCCACGAGTCCCGCGCCTGGTACGCGGGCGACCAGAGGGTTTTCAGGGCCATGCGCATCGGCATCGGCATGAAGGAGTTGATCCTCCGGACGTTCTCGGGTGTGGCCTCGTCCAGCAGCCAGGGGAAGAATTCGGCCGCTCCGGTGAGCCCGAGGCTCTCGCGCTGGTCGGCGGTGAAGGCCTTCCACTCCTTCTCCGAGAGCGCCTCCTGGACGTACGGGAGACCCTCCTGCTCCTCGTGCTCCAGATGCGAGACCAGGCAGTCGCCGAACTCACCGACCGCCTGCTCGAGCGCGGCGGAGCCCGCCCCCGGATCCGCGAACGCGGCGTCCACACAGGCGATCAGCGGATCGATCCGCTGGTGCTCGGCCTCCAGCTCCGCCAACGTGGCGAGGGTGTCCGGGCGGTGGGCGAGGCCCTTGGCCATCCGGGGCCACAGGTCCCGGTCCTCGCCCTCGTGGTGGATGTGCAGCTGCGTCTTGAAGATCTCCCAGCCCGTCTCGACGCGCTTGCGGTCGAGCGGCCCGGACTGTGCCCGGCCGGCCGCGGCCTTCTCCAGCCGCCGGATGTCACGGCGGAAGGCGTCATGGCTGACCAGCATGATCGTGAGGTCGACGTGGCTCTTGGAGGTCTTGGCGTTCTGGGCGTTCGTGGCCATGTCCTGTGCACTCCGTTTCCTCATCGGCTGCTCATGGGCGACGGCGACCGGCCGGATGATCCGGCCGGCCGCCGCCGGGACTTCGGTCGAGGTCAGGCGCGCTTGCGGCCGACCACGGCCGTCGCGTGCGCGGGGAGCCGGAAGACGGACTCGACGTCGAGGCCGGCCTCCTCCATCCAGCTGCGGCACTCGGCCGCCGTGTACTCGTTGCCGGCCGGGGACTGGAGCATCATGGTCAGGCTCATCAGAAGGGTGTCGGCGTCCGTGCGGGCGTCGTCGATCATCGGGTCGTAGACGATGACCGCACCACCCGCGGGAACCCGCTCGGCGGCCTGGGCGATCAGGCTCTTGCGGGCCTCGACCGGGCAGTCGTGCAGTACGTTGCCGAAGACCACCACGTCGGCGGACGGGATGTCGTTGACGTAGAAGTCGCCTCCGTGGAAGCCGACCCGGTCCGGCACACCGCGCTCCTGCGCCAGTTCCTCGAGGAACGGCTTCATGACAGGGCGGTCGAACACCCCGCCGGTGAGGTGCGGGTGGGCCAGCAGCAGGGTGCACGCCAGGTTGCCGCGGGCGCCGCCGACGTCCACGAAGGACTTGTGCTGCGACCAGTCGTACTGCCGGGCGAGTTCCGGGCCGATCGCGCCGTTGAGGCTGTCCATGGCCGACAGGAACTGCCGCAGCCGCTGCGGGTCACGGAAGATCTGGGCGAACGGCACCTTGTTGGCGTCCTGCCCGTGGGCGTCGCCCGAGCGCAGCATGTCCGCCAGGCTCTCCCAGCCCGCGCCCATGAAGTCCGTGGTCATCTTCAGGAAGCCACCGACGTAACCCTGCTGACCGGGGATCAGGTGCCGGCCCGCGGCGGGGCTGTTGCGGTAGACGCCCGCCTCGTCACGGGCCAGCACCCCCAGGGCGACCAGGGCGTCGAGGAAGTCGGGCACTCCGCGCTGGTGCAGGCCCAGCCGGCCGGTTATCTGCTCGGCGGTACCGGATTCCTTGCTGAGCGCTTCGAACAGGCCCAGCTCCATCGCGGTCAGCAGGAGCTTGCTGCGCATGAACGACCAGCCGACGAGCATGATGTCGAAGGCGTCGTCGAGGGGCCCGTCGACTCCCCCGGCCGTCGCGCCCGGCTGGTTCGGGGTGCTCGTGTACGTGCTCATCTCGTTGTCCTTTCGGTTCGCGATTCAGGCGGTCCACATACCGGCGTGCTCCAGCGCCGCCCGGTCCGAGTCCAGAACGATCTGGTGAACCAGACGGAGTTCGTCGCCCGGCTCGATGCCGAGCTCGTCCACGAGACGTCGTCTCATGTTTCGGTAGACCTGCAATGCCTCGCCGCTACGACCCGACAGGAAGAGCGCGATCATGAGCAGCCCGTGCAGGCGTTCGTTGTAGGGATTCCTGGCGATCAGTTCGCGCAGCCGGGCGATGGCCTCGCCGCGGCGCCTGCCCAGGCGCACCTCCAGGGTGATGCGTCCCTCCTCGACCGCCATCCAGGACTCCTCGAGCCGGGACGCGGCGCTCTGCAGGAGCATTCCCTCGCGCAGGCCGGCGAGCGGCGCGCTGCGCCAGAGGTTCGCGGCCGCCGCGAAATGGCGTAATGCGGCCTCCTCGTCGTGCGCTTCCAGAGCTGTTGTGGCGAGTTCGTGATGCCGGTCGAATTCGACGACATCAAGCATTCCCTCATCGATGGAGAGACAGTAGCCGGGCGGTTCGCCGATCAGGCAGATTCGGCCGTTCGCACTGCTGTCGTGCAGCATCTTCCGAAGCTGCGAAATGTAGACCCGCAGTGCCTGCAGTGCGGTCCGAGGAGGGCCCTGCGGCCACAGCTCATCGATGAGGGACTCGATCGATAGAACTTGGCGGTGATTCACCAGAAGGGTGGCCAGTAGTACGCGCAGTTTATGTGCCCGAGGCGTCAGAATACGGTCCCCGTCGTGCACCTGCAATTGCCCCAACAGCTTGAATCGCATGATTCAATTACCCCCGTGTTCGGCTGATCACTGGTACGTATTTATTTTGTGCATTGCGCCGGCGAAGAAGGCCAGCGGCTTGCCTTCGCGGCGCAGCAGTCCGATGTCGATCACGCGGCCGATCACGATCACGTGGTCACCGCCTGGAACCTCCTGCTCCACTTCGCAGGTCGCATAGGCCAGCGAGTTGGTGAGCACCGGGCTCCCGCCCCGGCCGGGCACCGAGTTGACCTTGAGGAACCGGTCGACGCCGGAGGCGAAGAGAGCGGCGATGTCCCGCTGCTCCTCGGACAGGATGTTCACGGTGAACGAGGATCCGACGCCGAGCGCGGCACGGAACGAGGACCTGCTGTGCAGGCAGAAGAGGGCGAGTGGGGGATCGAGGGAGAGCGACGTGAAGGAGTTCACGGTCACTCCGAAGAGCTCCCCGGAGTAGTTTGCGGTGATGACCGTAACGCCGGTCGCGAAGCGCCCGAATATGGCACGCAGCTCACGCTGATCGATGATGTTGGCGACGTCTTTATCGTCGTCGGTTGCCTGGCCTACCATCACGCTGTTCCTCCTGTGTTACATCAAGAGGGCGAATTGCACCGGAGCGTCGGACGGAGCCCGGTACCCGTGCTGGGGCAGATATATGCTCGAGGTGCGGTGATTAGGTCTGCGCTTTTCCGTGAGACCGAAACTATCACGATCACGTCGAGGGCATATCCAACCGCGGGATGAATAAGCTGCGGAATGCCGGGGCGCGGCGGGGGTGGACATGGCTGCGGCTCAAGGCATATGCCTTGAGCCGCGGCATGCGTCGGAGGTGGCCGGGCGCCAGGCCCGCCAGTCAGAGCATCGCGGTGCCCCCATCCCCCAGGAGGTAGCTGCCGGTGAGGTAGGAGGAGCGCTCGGAGGCGAGGAAGAGGATCGACTCCGCGACGTCGGACGGCACACCGTTCCGCTTGACGGCCGTCCGCTCGGCGTTGGCCGTCCGCACGGCCTCCGGCACGCTCGACGACAGGGCGCTGATGATCAGCCCGGGTGCCACCATGTTGACCCGCACTCCGGCCGGCCCCACCTCACGGGCGAGCGTACGGACCGCGGCCTCCAGTGCCGACTTGGACATGGAGAGCGCCCCGAACCCCTCCGGGGAGCGTCGGGACAATGACGCTCCCACGGCGACCACCGCGCCGCCGTTGCCGCGGTCGACCATGCCCGGCACCAGCGCGTGCACGGGGTTGAGGAAGGCCTTCAGCTGCGCGTCCACCACGTGCAGGGCGTGCTCCGGCGGGGTATTGAGCATCGGCCCGGGCCGAGCGGTCCGCCCGTCGACCCCGGCCGCGTTGGCGATCAGGATGTCGATCGGCCCCACCTCCTCCGCGGCCCGCGCGACCATGCGGTCCACCTCCTCGGCGACGGTGACGTCAGCCTGCAGCGCCACCGCCGTGCCGCCCTGGGCCCTGATCTCGTCGACCACGGCGCGGGCCGCCTCCTCGTCGGCGCGGTAGTTCACCACCACACCGGCGCCGTGCCGGGCGAGCAACAGCGCGGTGGCGGAGCCGATCCCGCTGCTGCCCCCGGTGACCAGTGCGGCCTTGCCGGTGAAGTCCTCATGTCGAGCTGTGTCCATCGGGCGTTCGTTCCCTTCGTGTGTACGGCTGGGTCAGTGCCTGGAGCCCGCCTGCAGCCGGCGGAGCGGGAGGAGAAAGACGAGCAGGAAGACCAGGGCGTAGACCACCACCTCGTAGCGGAGGCTGGTCTTCATGGAGCCCGCGAAGTGCCGCTGTGCGGTGTCGGTGAGCGTGGTGTCCACCAGGCGGCCCACGGCCAGGTTCCCGGTCCGGCGTGCCTGGTCGGTCAGCGTGGTGCAGCTGGGCGGAGCCTCGGTCCGGTCCCCGGCCTCGGCCCGTGCCGTGAAGCAGTCGACCAGGGAGCGCTCCAGGCTCCGCGCGGTCTGCACCGGTACGGACAGCTGCCTCAACTCGGCCCGGAAGTGGGGCAGTCCGTCATGGACGGCGGCGGAGGCGTTGCCGCTCAGCAGACCGAAGAAGATCGCGCCCAGCACGGCGACCCCGAGCGCGTTGCCGGACTGGCCCACCATGGCCTTCACCCCGGCCGCGGATCCGGCGCTGGGGCCGACCGCCTCGGCCAGCACGACGTCGTTCACCGTGGTCACGATCACGCCGAGGCCCAGCCCCACCACGAGCCCGGCGGGTGCCAGCCGCCAGAAGGACAAGTCGGTGGGGTAGGCGCTGAGCGTGGCCATCAGGGTGATCATCCCGAGGATCATCACGGCGGCCCCGAGCTGCACCACCCGCTTGCCCAGCCTGGGCATGAGCGGGATGGCGATCCCGGAGGCGAGACCCGTGCCGAACGCGATGGGCAGGAAAGCCAGTCCGGTGCGGAGCGCCGACCACTGGTACCCCGCCTGCAGTTCCACGGCCAGCACCAGGAAGAAGGCCGAGATTCCCGCGAAGCTCATGAACTGCACGACCAGGCCGGTGCCGAAGGACCCGCCGCGGAACAGCCCCAGGTCGATCACCGGCCATCCGCCGCGCCGTTCGAGTCGGCGCTGGTGCAGCAGGAACAGCAGGACGGCGGGTGCGGAGAGGGCGAGCAGACCCCAGATCCACCACGCCCAGTCGGCGTCCCGCCCCTGGATCAGCGGGAAGACGACCAGGGTCACCGCGAGGGTGCCCAGGGCGGTGCCCCACAGGTCCAGCCGGGGGCGCTGCTCGGACCGCCATTCGGTCACCAGCAGTCTCGCCCCGATCGCGGCGAGTATCCCGATGGGCACGTTGATCAGGAAGATCATCCGCCAGCCGGTGCCGAACAGGTCCAGTTCGATCAGCGCCCCGCCGATCAGCGGCCCGGCGATGCCGGCGAGTCCGGTCACGCCGCCCAGCGCACCGAACGCGGCGGCGCGGTACCTGCCGGTGAAGGTGACGTGGATGAGCGCCTGGACCTGCGGGAACATCAGGGCCGCGGCGAGC
This sequence comes from Streptomyces sp. KR55, assembly GCF_052245645.1. NCBI lineage: Bacteria > Bacillati > Actinomycetota > Actinomycetes > Kitasatosporales > Streptomycetaceae > Streptomyces > Streptomyces sp. KR55. The sequence continues at coordinate 7,798 of NZ_JBQQCE010000102.1, forward strand.
CCCTGGAGCAGCCGGAACAGCACGATCTGCGGGCCGCTGGAGGCGATGCCGCACAGCAGTGACGCGCCGGTGAACGCCAGCACGCCGTAGACGAAGACGCGTCGGCAGCCGTAGATGTCGCCGAGTCGCCCGCCGGCCACCATGCCCGCGGCGAAGGTCAGTTGATAGCCCGCCAGGATCCACTGCACCTGGGCGTAGCTGGTATGGAAGGAGCCCTTGACCTCCGTCGAGGCCACCGTGACCACGGTGACGTCCAGCAGTTCCATGAAGGCGGCCAGGAGGATGACGGCGAGTCCGAGCCATGCGCGTCGCGACGGTGGTTCGGTCCCGGCCGGGGCTGAGGGGGCAGCGGCTTCGGTACGTAACTCACTCACGTTGGCTCCCGCTGTGGTTGCCGGTCCGCAAAATAGTTAGTACCCTAACGAACTAATTGATCCATGGTCAACCTGCTTTTGCTCGCCGGAAGGACGGCGGGGGATACTCACGGTGAGCAAGGGACGAGCGGAGGCGCGGGTGCCGCGGCACGACACGACAGGGGCGGACGCCGGTCCGATGTGGCTGCGTAGCAGCATCGCCCCCAAACTACGACTGGTCGCGAAGGAGTCGCGCGCGTTCTTCGAGGCGGAGCTCGGCAGATCCGGCGTCACCTTCGCCACCTGGACCGTGCTGGCCACCTTGAAGCTCGAAGGGCCGATGATCCAGCGCAGACTCGCCGAGTACCTGAGCATCGAGGGGCCGACGCTCACACGCCATCTGGAGACGATGGAGCGCCGGGGAATCGTGCTGCGGACGCGGAGCGGTTCCGACCGCAGAGCGGTCACGGTCGAGCTCACCCCGGAGGGCGACGCGATGTACTCGAAGATCGAGTCCATCGCCCTGCGCAGCCATGAGCGGATGCTGGAGGGAATCAGCGACAGCGAGATCGCGCAGCTGAGCCGGCTACTGGAGAAGATCCTCGCCAACGTCACGACGGAATGAGCCGTAGGGGCCGAGTGGGCCGGTGCTGCTGTCATGCGTTCGCCTCACTCCGCCGGGTCCGTTCACCGCTGTCCCCACCCATCTCAGGGGAGTCGGATGAAGCGGCCGTCAAGCGGACGAAAAAGGGCCGGCTGCCTCCCCCGACGGGGAGGCGGCCGGCCGCTCGGCGGGGCCCTACTCGGTGACGAAGTCACCCATCATGGCCATGTCCTCGTGCTCCAGGTTGTGGCAGTGGAGCATGAAGGGGCCCGCGTAGTCCGTGAAGCGGACGACCACTTCGACAGCCTCGGCCGGACGCAGGTCCACGGTGTCCTTCCAACCGTGGTCGAACGCTCCGGGATCCCGGTTGTTGCGCGAGACCACCTGGAAGTGGTCCAGGTGGAGATGGATCGGGTGGTGGAAGTTCGTGGTGAACCGCCACACCTCGGTCTGTCCCAGCTTGGGCCGGGCCAGCGCCCGACCGGGCTGGTACTCCAGGTCGTTGATGGTCCAGCCCGCGGCCGAGCCGCGGAAGTGGAAGTCCCGGGTGACCGAGGCCCGGCCAGGATCCAGCGAGACCACCTCGCTCAGCTTCTCGGGCACCGTCGTGTCGTCCGCGGGCGACCCCGACCCCACGTCGAAGCGCATGACCTCGGCGGTCGTGCCGTCTCCGAAGCGGTTCAGCAGGCGCACCTTGGTGCCCGGCCGGTACCGGGAGAAGTCGACGACGACGTCGAAGCGCTCGGCGGGGGCGATCTCCAGGGAGTCGTGACGGCGGGGGCCGGCCAGCAGCCCGCCGTCGCTGCCGATCTGGACGAAGGCGTCGCCGCCCTCCGGCTGCGGGTCCAACTCCAGTTTGTACAGACGGGCGTTGGACGCGTTGAGGAACCGCAGTCGATAGCGGAGCCGCTCCACCTCGTGCACCGGCCAGGGCGCACCGTTGACCAGCACCACGTCACCCAGCACGCCGTTCATATAGGCATCGGTGACGCCCGGAGCGTGGAACTCCGGATCCACCAGGGGATAACGGAACGATCCGTCCTCCGCAAAGGACCGGTCCGTGATCATCAGTGGAATGTCACGCTCGCCGCCCGGCAGCGGCAGCCGCTCCTCCTCGTCGTCGTGGACGAGATGGAACCCGGCCAGGCCCATCCACACGCTCGCCCCGGTGTACCCCATGCGGTGATCGTGGTACCAGAGCGTCGCGGCGCGCTGCTCGAGCGGATAGGTGTAGCTCCGCACGCCCTCGGCCAGGTCCATCGTCCCGTGGTCCATGGACATGCCGTGCTTGCCGCCGGCCATGTCCTGGGCCGCACGATGGGCGTCGTAGGAGCCGTTCGCGGGGAGGATCAGCGAGGTCGGATAGCCGTCACTCGCCGCCGGGGTGTGTCCGCCGTGCAGGTGCACGACGACCGGCTGGTCCAGCTCGTTGCGGTGCCGGACCACGGTGCGCCGCCCGGAGCGGGAGACGATGGTCGGCCCCGGGAACGTACCGCCGTACGTCCAGGCCTTCGTCCGCAGACCCGGCAGGATCTCCAACTCGGCCACGCGCTGGGTGATGTCGTACGAGTCCGTGGTGCCGCTGGTGGAGGCGGGCTCCAGCACCGGCGGTACGGGCAGGGGGACCTGGTAGGGCTCGGGCAGTTTCGCCGTGCTGCTCAGCAGTTCGCCGGGCTTGCCCTCGCTGAAGTAGGAGCGCAGCAGCGGCCATCCCGCCAGCGTCACGGCTCCCACGCCGAGAACGGCGCCGCCCGTGCCCAGGAAGGTGCGGCGCCTCACGAGACCAGCTCCGACTCACGCTTCGGTGTGCCGGAGGAGTTTCCGGGCGGCAGTGGTGTGGTCATCACGCGCTGGGAGAGGACGGCGACGGCGGCGACGATGATCACGCCGAGCAGCACATGCGCGGCCACACTGCGGTTCAGGCCGAGCGCCATCTGGCCGATGAGCGCGAGCAGCAGCACGACCGAAGTGCCGAGGATCGACGAGGGCCCGCCAGCCCGGCGCACCAGGAAGGCGGCCACCGCCATCAGCAGGGCCACCACCATGATCCCGCGGGCCAGCACGCCGTGCATCTGCAGCATGTCGAAATGCCCGCCGAGGAAGCCACCGGCCAGGGCGACTTGGGCGATGAGGAGCACGGACTGGAGCAATGCGGCTATGCGTAGGCAGAGGAGGGAACGACGTAAGGACATACGAATACCCCGTGTTGTGGATTACGGCACTTGTGACATGCGGAAGTGCACACAGTCGTAGGACTCGGGCAATCAAACCGTCTGGCTGCCCAGGGGCGCAAGCCCGTCCTGTCGAGTGTGCGGTGAAGAGGAGATTAAGCGCGCTGTCAGTTCTGGTTTAAGCCGGCGATTCCCTTGTTTCCCCCACTTGTTGTGCTGCCTACGCTCGTGCCCGGCACTGCATCCGATGAAAGAGGCGGCTGCCGCCTCATGTGCTGGAGGGCGTTGCGATGCTGACGCACACAGAAACACCCTGGATACGGCGGCTGGTCGCGGCCCCGGACAGCTCGGTCCGCGTGGTGTGCTTTCCGCACGCGGGCGGGTCCGCCAGTTACTTCCGCCCCCTGGCGATCGAGCTCGCCCCGCATGCCGAGACCCTCGCGGTTCAGTATCCGGGACGTCAAGAGCGGCGTGCGGAACCGCCGTTGGAAAGCGTCGCAGAGCTCGCCGATGCGGCGTTCGAGGCCCTGCGACCTGCGGTGGAGGGGCCCTTCGTGTTCTTCGGGCACAGTCTCGGTGCCCTCGTCGCCTTTGAGGTGGCCCTGCGTCTGCAGCAGGTTTCCGCGCCTGGTCCCAGGCGTTTGTTCGCATCAGCGGTTTCCGCGCCGTCGGTTTTCAGACAGCCGACGGCGCATTTCGGTGATGACGATGCACTCGTCGCCGAATTGTGCAGACTCGGCGGCACCGATCCCGCCCGCCTGTCCGCGGCGCAGATCCGCGCGATGTCACTGCCCGCCGTGCGGGCCGACTACCGGGCGGTGGAGAAGTACCGGCCCGCTCCGGACGCGCGGGTGACCTGCCCGATAACCGCGCTGGTCGGCACGCACGATCCGATCGTCTCGCTCCGGGACTCCGCGGCATGGCGGGCCCACACCACGGCCAAGGGCGAGCTGCGCGTGTTCGAGGGCGGTCACTTCTATCTCGACCACACGGTGCGGGACGTGGCCGCGACCGTCCTGAACGCGTGGTGAAAACCGTGTGAAACCGGTTGGTCGCCCGGCGATTCACGGCAGGCCGTCACCGTGCTTTCGCGGTGCTTTATCGGCCGTCCGTACCGTCGAAGCGTCATCGGTTCCGTGATCTTGCGCGGACGGTGACGTCCGGCAGATCCCGCCCGTCCGGCGGGTGAATTCACGACTCATCACTGGGAGCCGATCGATGACTACCGGAACGGGCCAGGTCAAGCCGGCCGACGTATGGCGTGAGGCTGACGACGCGAAGAAGTTCCTCGACCAGGCCGCGATCGTGCTGGCGTCCGTCAAGACGGAACTCGACGACATGCTGCGCGTGACCACCGGCAGCCATGTCCTGGACGTCGGCTGCGGCACCGGCGCCGATGTACGGGCGATCGCGCAGCGGGTCGGCCCCGGCGGCAGGGTCGTGGGGATCGACTCCAGCGAGCAGCTGATCGCGCAGGCGACGCCGGGCGGCCCCGGGGCCGCCGAGGTGGAGTTCCTGCACGGCGAGGCGGGTTCGCTGCCGTTCGCCGCCGACACCTTCGACGCCGCTCGCGCGGAGCGCGTCATCGAGCACGTGCCCGACCCCGCGGCGGCCGTCGCCGAGATGCTCCGGGTGGTCAAGCCCGGCGGGCAGGTGCTGATCACCGACCCCGACCACGGGCTGTGGGCACCGGATCTGACGGACCGTGACCTGACCCGGCGGATCATGACCTGGTGGGGCGAGCATGTGCCCAACGCCTGGGTGGCGCGCCAGCTGCGCAGGCTGCTCATCGAGGCGGGCGCCGTCGACGTCACCGTCAAGCTCCTGCCCGTGGCGCTGACCAGCCTGGCCGCCGCCGACGCCCTGACCTGGGTGGGCAAGGCCGCCGCGGCCGCCGCCGCGCAGGGCATCGCCGAGGAGACCCGGGCTCTGGGCTGGGGCGAGGAGATCCAGCGCCGTGACGCCCAGGGCACCTTCCTGATGCTCGGCACCTTCGTCGTCGTTTCCGGGACCAAGAAGTGACCGGCGCCACCGCGGCACCTGAGCACGCGCGGCTCGCCGAATTCTGGTTCGCCAAGGGCTGGGCCGAGGGCGATGTGAGCGTCGCCGGGGAGGTCTTCGCGGACGACTTCGTACTGAACGGCAGGAAGGTCGGCCCGGACGGGCCCCGCCGGAGCGTGCGTGCGGTGCACAGCGCGTTCTCCGACATCGGCGTCACCTTGGATCTGGTCCTGACGGACGGCAGCCATGCCGTGACGCACTACACCACGACCGCCCGGCACACCGGTGTGTACCGGGGGGTTCCCGCCTCGGGACGGTGGATCAAGGTCTCCGGGATCGTCATCTGGGAGATCCGCGACGGCAAGGTCGTGCGGGACTGGAATGTCTTCGACACCGGCGAAGTCGTCGCGCAGATCACCGCCCCGGCCGCTGACGGCAAGTGAGGAAGAGGAGACCGACATGACGCGATCCGGCGCGGTCGAGTACGACTACGACGTCATCATCCTGGGCGCGGGCAGCGCCGGCACGGTCCTCGGCGCCATCCTGGCGCGCCAGGACGTCCGGGTGCTGCTCATCGACGCCGCGGTGCATCCGAAGTTCGCCGTGGGGGAGTCCACGACTCTGTACACCCTGAAGGGGTACCGGCAGCTCGCCGAGCGCTACGGCATTCCGGAGCTGGAGTACCTGACGTCGTACGAAGGGGGCCTGCACAACATCGGCCCGACGTCCGGGGTCAAGAAGCACTTCGGCTTCATGCTGCACAAGGAGGGCGAGGAGCCCGACCCCCTGGAGGTCAACCAGTTCAGTCCGCCCTCCAAGGCGCTGCAGACCGGGCACCTGTTCCGGCAGGACACCGACGCCTTCCTCTTCCACACCGCGATCAAGTACGGCTGTGCCGTACGACAGGGCTTCCGGGTCGCCGATCTGGAGCTGGGCGAGGACCAGGTCGCCGTGGCCGACGCGGCGGGGGAGCGCTTCACCGCCCGCTACCTCGTGGACGGCAGCGGCTTCCGCTCGCCGGTGGCCGACAAGCTCGGGCTGCGGGAGGGACCGGACGCCCTCAAGCACCACTCGCGGTCCCTGTTCACGCACATGATCGGGGTGAAGCCGACCGACGACGTCCTGCGGATGGAGCCGGAGGACCTGCCGCCGATCCCCTGGGTGCAGGGCACCATGCACCACATGTTCGAGCGGGGCTGGATCTGGTCCATCCCGTTCAACAACGAGCCCAGGTCGAAGAACCCGCTGGTGAGCGTCGGCCTGACCTACGACGAGCGGCTTTATCCGAAGCAGGACGGGGTGACCCCCGAGGACGAGTTCCGCACCTTCGTCAAGCGGTTCCCTGCGGTCGAGCGGATCTTCGCCGACGCGGTGACGGTCCGCCCCTGGGTCTCGACCGGCCGGCTGCAGTACACCTCGAAGGAAACCGTCGGCCACCGCTGGTGCCTCATGTCGCACGCCGCGGGCTTCCTCGACCCGCTCTACTCGCGCGGTCTGACCAACACCACGGAGATCATCAACTCCTTCGCCTGGCGCCTGCTGGACGCCCTGCGCGAGGACGACTTCGACGTGGAGCGGTTCCGCTACGTCGACACCCTGCAGAAGGGTCTCATCCGCTACAACGACCAGCTGGTCAACGCCTCGTTCATCGCGTTCTCCGACTACGAGCTGTGGAACGCGGTCTACCGCGTGTGGGCGGCCGCCGAGGTGCCGATCAACCTCCGCTTCGACCGGTTCATCGAGCGCTACCGCAAGACGCGGGACGACCGTGTCTTCCGGGAGATGGAGGACGTGCCCTACCCGGGCCTGCTGCTTCCCGACCAGCCCGAGTACAAGGCGCTCTTCGATCGGATGGTCACCCTGTGCGACGCCGTCGACCGGGGTGAACTCCCCGCCGCCGTCGCCGGCCGACGGCTCATGGCGGCCATCGAGAACTCGCCCGGCATCCTGCGCGGCATCGGCATCGAGGACAAGAACCGCCGGTTCATGTTCCCGGGCATTCCGGAGCTGAAGGCCATGTCCGCATGGCTGCTCGACGAGGCGCCCGAGGAGATGCGCTACCTCGCCCCCATGGAGTCGACGGCCGGCGCGAGCGGGGCGTCCGCCCCGCGCGAAGTGATCATCCCGGAATAGCGGGGAGCGGGCACGTCATGCCGGACAGAGAGCGCGAAGCGGACGGGGAGAGCCCGTCCGGCGGTCCCGGCGAGGACGAAGGGGAGAGCCAGGGGTACTTCGCAGCCCTGTCCCGAGGAGTCGTCGTCTGCGGGACGTGGTTGCTGACCACCGTGTACGAGGGGCTCAAGGCCGCGGGTCTGATGTGGGTTCACCCGCCGCCGCCCGACATCCCCGCCGCGCAGCCGGAGTCGCCGGCACCGCTGCTCGACGCCCCGCCCGACGGGCATCCGGAGCGGCTGAGCAGCCATGTGCCGCTGTCCCCCGACGAGATCGACATCTGGGCGCGTTTCTACACCGACCCCTGATCAGCGCCCCGGCGGCCCGTGCCGCCGGGGCCACCACCCTTCCCTCGCACCCCCTCACACCTCGCAACGGAGCACACGATGGCCAAGCGGCTGTTCACCTCGGAGTCGGTGACCGAAGGTCACCCGGACAAAATCGCCGACCAGATCAGTGACGGGATCCTCGACGCGCTGCTCGGCCAGGACCCGACCGCGCGTGTCGCGGTGGAGACACTGATCACCACGGGCCAGGTCCATGTCGCCGGTGAGGTCACCACCTCGGCGTACGCGGACATCGCCGCGCTGGTGCGGCAGACCGTGCTGGAGATCGGCTACGACTCGTCGGCCAAGGGGTTCGACGGCGCGTCCTGCGGGGTCTCGTTGTCGATCGGAGGCCAGTCGCCGGACATCGCGCAGGGGGTGGACACGGCCTACGAGACACGCGTGCAGGACCCCGGCACGGGCGACGACGAGGCACTCGACCGGCAGGGCGCCGGCGACCAGGGCCTGATGTTCGGCTACGCCAGCGACGAGACGCCGAGCCTGATGCCCGTGCCGATCGAGCTGGCGCACCGGCTGTCCCGCAGGCTGACCCAGGTGCGCAAGGACGGCACCGTCCCCTATCTCAGGCCCGACGGCAAGACGCAGGTCACCATCGAGTACGACGGCGACCGCGCCGTACGTCTGGACACCGTCGTCGTCTCCACGCAGCACGCCGCGGACATCGACCTGGACACGCTGCTGACGCCCGACGTCCGTCAGCATGTCGTCGAGCCGGTGCTGTCCCAACTGGCCGATCAGGGAATCAAGCTGGAGACCGACTCCTACCGTCTCCTGGTCAACCCGACCGGACGGTTCGAGATCGGCGGCCCGATGGGCGACGCCGGCCTGACCGGCCGGAAGATCATCATCGACACGTACGGCGGCATGGCCCGCCACGGCGGCGGTGCCTTCTCGGGCAAGGACCCGTCGAAGGTGGACCGGAGCGCGGCGTACGCGATGCGCTGGGTCGCCAAGAACGTGGTCGCCGCCGGACTCGCGCGACGCTGCGAGGTGCAGGTCGCGTACGCCATCGGCAAGGCCAGGCCGGTGGGCCTGTTCGTCGAGACCTTCGGCACCGAGACGGTCCCGGTGGAGCGCATCCAGCAGGCGGTCACGGAGGTCTTCGACCTGCGCCCGGCCGCCATCGTCCGGGACCTCGACCTGCTGCGTCCGATCTACGCGCAGACGGCCGCCTACGGCCACTTCGGCCGTGAGCTGCCCGACTTCACCTGGGAGCGGACCGACCGCGCCGCCGCCCTGCGCGAGGCGGCGACGAGGGCCTGTCCGGCGGATCAGGCCGGCACCAATGGGCGGTGATGATCAGCGCAGGTGAGCGGGGGCTGATGCGTCCAGCTGCAAGGCGGAGGAGGGAGTCGACGCGATGGGGGCCCCTCCCGCGCATGGGGGTCCCCCCGCTCGAGCGAAGTCGAGAGTGGGGGAGAAGCCGAGCGTGGGGGAGTCGGCGAGTGACGACAACGCGGCAGACGGGCGTGCCAGACCCCGCGATTCCGGCATGATCCGCCGGACAGGCCCTAGGTAGCGAGGCCGGCCGGCCCGTTCGCAGCCGCACGATCTTCAGGAGGAGTGATGAACGAGGAGCAGGAGGAACAACTGCTGGACCGCGAAGAGGTGTGGGAAGAGCTGTTGGTGCCCGTGCTCGGGCTCGCCGGCGTGGAGGAGGAGCCGATCGAGCCCCATATCGTCCGCGGTATCGACTGAGTCGAACCGGCCACATCTCGCCCCACCATGCCCAGCGCAGTCCCGCGGCCCGGCCGCGCGACTGCGCTGGGCGCGTTGGCGGGATGTGGGGTTTGCCCCGGATTGATGGGGGCTTTGCCGCCTGCTGGGACCGTCGACGGGTCGACCCGAGACTTCAGTGAGGCGAAAATGACCAAGCCCGGCAACGAAGAACTGCAGCCACCGCCACTGCGGAACGTCCGTTCCCTCACCGGTCTGCGGTTCCTGATGTCGATGACCGTGTTCATCTCCCATCTGGCGGTGCTGATGCCCGTCCCGCACGTCAACGACGTGCTGGGGCTCGCAGGTTCCGGCGGCACCTTCTTCCTGGTGCTGTCCGGGTTCGCGCTGACCTGGAGCTTCCGGGGCAATGACCGGCTGGGGTGGTTCCTCGGCCGCCGCATGGCGCGGATCTGGCCCACGCTGGTCATCGCGCTCGCGCTGCCCCTCGGTTTCGCGCTCGCCGACCCCGCCACCGACGCCGCGCACATGATCGGCGCCGCCGTGGCCGCGCTGTTCTTCGTGCAGGCGTGGATACCGCCGGTCGTGCTCGAGTCGACCAACCCCGTGACGTGGATGCTGTCCTGCGTCGTGTTCTTCTACGCGATCTTCCTGTGGGTGGGCCGGTTCGCGCTGCGGCGCACCCCCCGGCAGCTGCTGTGGCTGGCCGGCCTGACGCTGGCCTACGGCTGGGTGATCAGGATCGCCCTGTGGGCCGCCTACCCGCCCGGCGAGCCGCTCGCCCTGGCGGACGCGAGCGGTCTGACCTTCGGCATCTACTCCCCGCTGGGCCGCATCCACGAGTTCCTGTGCGGTGTCTGGATGGCGGCGGCGATGCGGCGGGGCCTGAAGTTCCGCTTCTCGGTCGGCCAGGTGTACGCGGCCATGGCGGTCGTGCTCGGCGTGATGCTGGCGATGAGCGGCACCTCGGTCCGCAGCGAGGTGCCGCACGACCCGCTGGACCTCGTCATGGCACCGATGTACGCCCTTCTGCTGGCCGCCTACACACAGCGCGAAGTGGACGGCCACGGCTCGCTGTTCAGCAGGCCCGCCCTGGTGGCGCTGGGCAAGACGTCCATGGGCGTCTACCTGTTCCACTTCACGGTGCTCTTCACGGTCGCGGCGATGGTCTACCCCGACAAGGAGATGGTGGACTTCTTCCTCGACCCCGTCACACCGGTCAACGCCCACTGGCTGTGGGGCGCCGTCAGCCTCGCGGTCTCGCTCCTGGTGGGCTGGCTCGTACACCGCTTCTACGAGGATCCGATCGAGCGCAGGCTGCGGGCCTGGCTCGCGACCCGCGCCGAGAAGCGCAGGTCCGCCGAGGTACCCGCGGAGAAGGGCGAGCTGGTGAGCTGAGCTGTCGACGCAGAACGCCTCCGGCCGCTGCCCGCCGAACGCGCGGGCAGCGGCCGGAGGCGTGCTGCGCGGCCGGCACGTGGAACGGCGTCGTCAGTCCGCGCCCGGGGTGATCAGGCCGGACTCGTAGGCCACGATCACCAGTTGGGCCCGGTCACGCGCGCCGAGCTTGCCCATGATGCGACTGACCTGGGTCTTCGTGGTCAGCGGGCTCACGCCCAGGGCATCGGCGATCTCCTTGTTGTTGAGGCCGCGCGCCACCAGGGTCAGCACCTGGCGCTCCCGGGCGGTCAGCATCGTCAGACCGGCGACGGGGGCGGAGCGCGGTGCCGCGTCGGGGGCGCGCAGCACCTGGGCGATGAGCCGGGCGGTCGGGCCGGGGGAGAGCAGGGCGTCCCCGGCGGCCACCGTCCGGATGGCCTCCAGCAGTTCGGCGGGCTTGGTGTCCTTGACGAGGAACCCGGAGGCGCCGGCGCGCAGCGCCTCGATGATGTGGTGGTCGGTGTCGAACGTCGTCAGCGTCAGCACCTTCACGCCGGCCAGGTCCTCGTCGGCGGCCAGCAGCCGGGTCGCCTCGATCCCGTCGAGGTCCGGCATACGGATGTCCATGACGACGAGGTCGGCCCGGGTGGAGCGGGCCAGTTCCACGGCCTCGTGGCCGGTGCCGGCCTGCCCGACGACCTCCATGTCCGGGGCCGAGTCGACCAGCATGGCGAAGGCGGCCCGTACGAGCGTCTGGTCGTCGGCGAGCAGGACGCGGATGGGAGCGGTCTCGGTCACTGGGCACCGCCACCGGACGGATCGAGGCGAAGGGGTCTGCCGAACGCGGCCGTCACGGACGGGCGTGCGGAGGCCGCCGCCCGGGCGTCAGCCGGGGTCGGCTCGGTCGGCTCGGCGGACGCGGCGGACAGCGGAGAGGTGGTGAAGGGCAGCACGGCCCGCACCTCGAAACCGTCGTCCCGGCGCGGCCCGGCCTCCAGCGTGCCGCCCACGCTGCGGGCCTGTTCCCGCATGCCCACGAGGCCGAAGCCGGGCGGATGCGCCGAGAGCACGGCGGGTGCGGTGCCGCGGTTGGTGACCGACACGTGCAGGGACCCGGCCTGCTCGCGCACGGTGAGGCGGATCGCAGGGTTCGGGCCGCCGTGCCGTACCGCATTGGTCAGGGCCTCCTGCACGATGCGGTAGGCGGCCGCGCCGACGGCGGCCGGCGGTTCCGTCTCGGCGACGTCCAGGCGCACCGTGGCTCCCGCGGCGCGGGCCGTGGCGACCAGGTCCGACAGGGCGTCGAGGCCGGGCAGCGGGCCGCGCGTGTCGTCCGGTCCCGACCTGAGGACCTGCAGGGTGGCGCGGAGTTCGACCCGCGCGGCACGGCACGCCTCGGCGATGTCCTCGAGCGCCTTGGCGACGGCCGCACGGTCCAGGCGATCGGGATCCTGCTCCAGCACGTGCGCGGTGACGGAGGTGCGCACACCGACGAGCGTGATGCTGTGCGCCAGCAGATCGTGCAGGTCGCGGGCGATCCGCAGGCGCTCCTCGATGACCCGGCGGCGGACCTCCTCCTCGCGGCTGCGCTCGGCGCGTTCGGCCCGTTCGAGGACGGCGGCGACGTGTTGGCGGTGGTAGCGGATGCAGATGCCGAGGACGAGGAAGGCGATGATCCACCCGGAGACGCGCAGCGCGGCGGTGCCCTCGTTGAGGCCCTGCGCGAACTTCACCGCGAGCATCAGTCCGACCACCCCGGCTCCGGCGAGCGCGGAGCGCAGGACGGGCCCCGTGGAGGCGATGGTGTACAGGGCGGCCATCGAGGCGGCCATCAGCGCCCCGTGGTCGTAGTCGAGGGCGTGGTACGGCACCAGAAAGGCCGTCAGGGCAAGGAACGAGCGGATCGGCGCCGTACGCCGCCACACCATCGGGATGTGCGCCGCCAACAGCAGCAGCCAGCCGAAGGCGTCGGGCGCACGGCCGCTGGTCCCGCCGATCTGCGTGACGACCACGGCGCTTGCGGCCATCGCCGCCGCGAGCAGACCGTCGTCGACCATGACCCGGCGGTTGCCGGGCACAGCCCTGCCCAACCGCCGTAACGTGTCACTCACATTCACACCGCCATCCTCTGTCGAAGGGGCGCCCCTCTGAAAGAGGGACGCCCCCGGTGGGCGAACCGTCACGCGGTGGGGGACAGTTCCCGCTCGACGGAACGCGCCGCCGGCCGCCGGGACAGCGGACCCGGCCACCAGACCTTCCGGCCGAGCGCGAGGCTCGCCGAGGTCACGAGGTACGTACGCACCAGGAAGGTGTCCAGCAGCACACCGACCATGATCGTGAAACCGAGCTCGACGAGCTGCACCATCGGCATGTTGGTGAGCACCGCGAACGTCGCCGCGAGCACCAGGCCCGCCGAGGCGATCACGGATCCGGTCGTCCGCAGCGCGGTCAGCGCGGCGACTCCGGGTTCGGCCCCGTCCAGGCACTCCTCGCGCATGCGGTGCATCAGGAAGATGCCGTAGTCCACCCCGAGGGCGACGAGGAACACGAAGGACAGCAGCCCGAGTCCGGGGTCGGTGCCCTCGAAGCCGAACAGCGGCTCGAAGACCAGACCCGCGATGCCCAGCGAGGCGCCCCACACCGCGACGACCGCCGCGAGCAGGATCAGCGGTGCGACCAGGCTGCGCAGCAGGGCGATCAGGATGAGCAGTACGGCGGCCAGGACGATGGGCACGACGACGACACGGTCGTGGTTGTTGGTCTCCTTCAGGTCGAGCTGCTCGGCGCTGGGGCCGCCCACGTAGGCGCCCTCGCCGTGCAGTTCGCTGCGCAGCTTCTTGATCGTCTCGGACTCGGCGGGGGTCTGCGGAACCGACTCGGTGATCACGGTGATCTCGGTCCAGCCGCCGCCGGACCGCCCGAGCTCCGCGTTCTCGACGCCCGACGTGCCACGCACCGTGCCGAGGATCGCGTCCGCCTTGTCGGTCGGCGCGGTGACGACGACGGGTTCCGTGCCGCGCTCGGGGAACGCCTCGGCGAGGGTCTTCATGGCCACCACCGAGTCCGGTGTCTCGGTGAAGGAGTCCTCCTGCTTGAGACTACCGGGGAGGTTCAGCGTGCCCAGGGTCAGCGCACCCAGCACGATGACACCGCCGAGCAGGACCGTCACCGGTCGGCGGCCCGCGGAGCTGCCCATGGAGGCGAACAGCGAACGGCGCTCCTTGGGCTGCGAACCGTAGGCCGGCACCACCGGCCAGAACACCCGGCGGCCCAGCAGCACGAGAAGGGCGGGCAGCAGCGTCATCATCGCGACCAGCGCGCACAGCACGCCGACGGCACCGAGCGGCCCCATGCCGCGACTGCTGCCGAGGTCGGCCGCGAGCAGGCACAGCAGACCGGCGGCGACGGTGCCGGACGAGGCGAGGACGGCGGGGCCGCAGCCGCGCAGCGCGGCCCGCATCGCGTCGTACGGGTGCACGACGCGCCGCAGTTCCTCGCGGTAGCGGGCGACGATGAGCAACGCGTAGTCGGTGCCCGCGCCGAACGCCAGGATCGTCATCACGCTGGAGCTCTGGCTGCTGATGGTGGTTCCGAACAGTTCGTGGAGGCCGTACGCGACGCCCATCGACATGAAGTCGCCGATACCGGCGACGATGAGCGGCACCAGCCACAGGAAGGGGCTGCGATAGATGAGGACGAGCAGGATCGCGACGATGGCGGCGGTGGTGTAGAGCAGCGGACCGCCCAGGGAGCCGTACACCTCGCGAGCGTCGGTGGAGATGGCGTCGGGGCCGCCGACCTTCACGTCGAGTCCGTCCCCGCCACGGGTGATGTCCCGCACCCCGGCGACGAACTCGTCACGGGCCTCGTCGTCCTGGCCGGGCGCGGTGGTGCTGACGGGGTACATCACCGTGGTGCCGTCCTGGGACGTCACGGCCTGCGGCTCGGCGCTGAGGTCGAAGTCACCGTCGACCTGCGCGATCTGGTCGGCCGCGGTGGTGCGGTCCGCTTCGGTGAGGCCGCCGTCGCGGTGGTAGACGACGACGATCGATGTGGCCTCACCGCCCGGCAGACTGTCCTGGATCCTGGCCACCTGCGTGGAGTCCGCGCTGGTCGGCAGATAGTCGACCGCGCGGTTCACCTGTACGTCCGAGAGCTTGCCCGAGAACGGGGCGATCAGGACCAGTAATCCGACCCACAGGCCGAGCACCGCCCAGGGCAGCGCCCGTCGTCGTTTGCCGCTCCCGCTCTGCTGCGCCGCGCTACCCATGTGGCCAGCCTCCTTCTGGATGTCCGCTGTTCAATCAAAAGTTGTGAGCGCATCCAGGCTTCCGCAGCGAAAGGCACGCTGCGTCGCGCAGAAGGGGGAACCGAGCGGTACTCCCCGGGGCGTTCCGGGGGTGGCAATACACCCACGGGAGTACGCCGGCGAGAGTACCGGCGGAGAAATGCAACGCGCAGAAATGGCAGGGCGATTCGAGTGACCGAGCCGATGAATGCCGATCAATTCGCATTCCCGGAACGGCACGAATTTCATGAGTACGTCGACGGGCGGCCCGGCGGTAACGCGTCGGAATCGTCGGTCAAGGCATCGGCGCCAGGATGCGTCGGGTTCGGCGGGCCGGCCGGCGCAGCAGGCCGACGGCGGCTCCCACGGCCAGTCCGGTTCCGGCGAGTGCGAGCGCTTTGCCGGTCGCCTGGGCGGTGGCGCCGCACGAGTTGTTGCCGATCATGCCGCCGATCGTGCAGTCGGCGTGGGTGGCGGGCTCCGGGCCGAACCGCAGACCGGTGGGCGCGAGGTGCCGGTTGAGCTCGTCCAGCACGATGCCCGGCTGGACGACGCAGGTGCGCGCCTCCTCGTTCACGGACTCGATCCGGTTGCAGTACTTCGACCAGTCGAGCACCACGGCAGCGTTCGTGCACTGCCCGGCGAGGCTCGTCCCGCCGCCCCGCTCACCTGCGCCGATGAGGTGCCGTTCCTTGAAGCCGGCCTGATCCGCCGGACAGGCCCTACTCGGCGCGCGCCTCCCCGGTGAGCCCCGGCAGCAGGCCGGACAACGCGTCCTGTTCGGCCTGTCCGACGCAGGTGGCGAGGGCCTCGGTGATCGTCTCCGCCAGGGTCCCGGACGCCTCCTCCAGCAGGCGCCGGGCCTGGTCCGTGACGGTGACCTCGATGCCCCGCCGGTCTCCGCAGGCCGACCGGCGGGTGACGAGACCGGCGCGCTGGAGGCAGGCGATCTGGTAGGTGAGCCGGGTCTTGGGACGGCCCAGCAGTTCCGCGATCCGCGTCATGCGCAGGCCGCCCTCGGGCTGCTCGGCGAGCAGGCACAGCACCAGGAACTCGTCGTGGGACACGTCGAGCCGTTCCTTCACCACCGACCGCAGCCGCTGCTCCACGGCCCCCATCGTGGCCCGCATCAGCATCCAGGCGCGCAGCTCCGGCGGCAGCAGGCCGCCGCCCTGCGTGGACGGGCATGCGGGCAGGTCAGCGGGGTGCTTGGCGGGGTCGGCCATGGTTTCGAGTGTACCTGTCGTCCAATTTTGGACGAAGAAGTTGTTCAGATTTGGACAGTCGGCTAGCGTGAGGTCATCCAAATTTGGAGTACTCATTCGGAGTACCCGGTCGACAGGAGAACGATCATGAGCGTCGCCGTGGAAACCGGCCTGTGGCAGCTCGACGCCACCGCCTCCACCGTCGCCGTGCGGCACAAGACGTTTTGGGGCCTGGTCACCGTCAAGGGCGCCTTCGGGACCGTCAGCGGCCGGGGCGAGGTCCGCTCCGACGGCACCGCCACCGGCACCCTCACCCTGGACGTGGCCTCCCTCGACACCAAGAACGCCAAGCGCGACACGCACCTGCGGTCCGCCGACTTCTTCGACGCCGACAACCACCCGGAGATCACCTTCGTCGCCCGCGAGGCCCAACTGCGCGACGGTGACAAGGTGCACGTCAACGGTCAGCTCACCGTGCTCGGCATCAGCAGGCCGCTGACCTTCGTCGCCCGCCTCCTCGGGGCCGACGCCGAACAGGTCACGCTGGATGCGGAGTTCACCGTGGACCGAAACGAGTTCGGCATGACCTGGAACCAGCTGCGCATGATGGGCGGCCTGACCACGATCGCGACCACGCTCCGCTTCACCCGCGCCGCCGCCTGAGGGAAAGAAGCCGCAACTCCGGAGGAAAGGGCCACAGAATCGTCGCAGACCGTGTCGCTGTTCGGCCGAACGGGTGACTTGCCGTAAGAATTGCCTGGTGCAGGCGACGAGTGCGAGTCAGATCGGGGGGAGCCGGTGAACAGCCACGACGTCACCGATGAACAGTGGGAAGGACTCGCCCAGGTCGTTCCGTTGCGCGGCCGCGACGCCTGGCCGTCCGCCGTGGACCACCGGGCGCTGCCGGAGGCGGAGACCGAGACGCGCCGTCGTTTCGTCGTGCTCCGGGTCAATGTGTTCGGGGACGCCCGCGAGGTCGCCGAGACGCTGATGGCGGGCATCCCGGTGCTGCTGGACCTGACCGGCGCCGAGACGGAGGTCGCCAAGCGGGTCCTGGACTTCAGCACAGGCGTCGTCTTCGGCCTGGCCAGCGGAATGCACCGCGTGGACCGCAACGTGTTCCTGCTGACGCCGCCCGGTACCGAGGTGCAGGGCCTGATGGAGGGCGCGGGTGTGTCCGGCCCGTGAGGGTCGGCGCACGCCGGGCGGGCACCCCCTGTGGGTGACATCGCCCCCGTACGGTCGCCCGATCGT
>NZ_JBQQCE010001011.1:0-609 GCF_052245645.1 Streptomyces sp. KR55
CTACAGCACCCCGCCGTACGGCGAGGTGCTGTAGGGATCGGGGTCGTGCAGGGGCTTCTCGGCAGCGGGCGGGGCGTCCGAGGCCACGCCCGCTGCCGGAACGGAACCCGACCCTTCGGCGGACGCCGGAGCCGCAGACACCGTCCACTCGGCCACCTCCTACGGGCGCCTCAGTTCGAAGTCGCCCTCGGCGGACGCCGCGTAGCTTCGGGCCGCTGCGGAGCGGTCCGGCTCATAACCCCCTCCGGCGTCGCCAAAGGGCGACGCAGGGCCCTGTGTGGGCTTCCCCTCGTTCATGCTCTCCCCACAGCCGGCCGCGGCACGGCTCGTCATTGGTGGCCGCAGTTCGTCGGTTCCGCGCCGGTCGCCATGACGTGGGCGCGGTTCACCCTGGATTCAACCAGGTTCATGCGCCGGGGTGCAGCGGCCGGTCAGCGGGGTGTGGCGGAGGGGGACGAGGACGGGGCGGGGCTCGCGTCGGGACCGGGCGCCGCGAGCAGGCCGGGGGCCGTGATCTCCGGTGCCGTCGACCACGTGGTCAGGGAGATCGGCGGGGCCGTCGAGAGCGGACGTATCAGCGGGGACATCACGGCCGCACCGGCCACCACG
>NZ_JBQQCE010001012.1:0-604 GCF_052245645.1 Streptomyces sp. KR55
AGCCCATGGAGGTGGGCTGATGCGAGATACCCGGCATCGTGGGCAGGCCGGAGCCCGGCGCCGGGTCCGGTCCCGGTGGTGCCGTGCTGCTTTTCGGCGGTTGTGTCACTCTTGACCTCCCCCATGGTCATCCGTCGCCGCCAGTATCGCTGCCGGGACCGGCATCCGCACCGGCCTTGCCCCGATCTTGATCGGATCGCAGTGCGGTGAAACGCATTTCGGCGCACCGCGGAGCGCCCCGCACCACCCCCTGCCCATGAATACGCCGGTGGAATCGGTTCGGTTCCACCGATCCGGCGGTCAGCCCTCGAAGTGCGCCCGCAGCCGCGCCTGCACCCGCGCTCCCGCGCCGATCCGGTCCAGCCCCAGCAGCGCCGCCCCCAGCACCGGGCTCGCCGTCACCACTCGGGGGACGGCCTTCGGCGCCCGGGCGCCCAGCAAGTCCCGGATGCGGTCGTCGAGTCGGGCGTGCCGTGCGGCGAGGACGCTGCCGCCGAGCAGCACCGGGGTTTCCTCGGCCAGCAGGTCCAGCCGGGTCAGCGCCACCGTCGCCATGGTCACGACCTCGTCGGCGAGCCGGTCGACGATCGCACGGGCGACCGGG
>NZ_JBQQCE010001013.1:0-603 GCF_052245645.1 Streptomyces sp. KR55
TTGAGCTGGTTGATGGCCTGGGTCCTGGACTTGATCGCGGACCCCTTCGCCAGCTTGAACAGCCGCAGCATCTCCACCGGGCCGTCGCTCGTCTTCGCTGCGGCGGTGGCGCGACCGGATAACACGGTGCGGGCGGCGGCTTCGGCATCGACGGCGTCGGTCTTGCCGTGGCGCCGTCGGGCGGCCCTGTCGGGCTGGTTGACCTCGGTCACCTCGATACCCTCGGCCCGCAGGTGCCGGGTCAGGGCTGCGCCGTAGGATCCGGTGCACTCGACCCCGGCTCGCCGCAGCGTGCCGAACGAGCGTGCCCAGGACAGGAGCTGGCGGTATCCCTCGGCGGTCGCCGGGAAGCCGCGGCCGTCCAGAGTGACGCCGAGCACGGTGATGACGGCCGCGGCGTGGACGTCTTTGTGGGTGTCAACACCGAGCAGGACTTCCTCGGCGGCGTCGGCCGTGATGTGACACGGGGCAGCGGGCTGCGTGATGCTGGGCAAGGTCGCCTGTCTCCTGATCGCCTCGGGTGCTGGTGGCCGTCGCCGGGCCGGGGCGGTCAAGACTGTGACGGTGCCTGTCGCGAAGGCCCCTATCGGGACACGTCCCCTG
>NZ_JBQQCE010001014.1:0-599 GCF_052245645.1 Streptomyces sp. KR55
AACATCAGCCCGCGCAGGTAGCAGTCTCCCCACCCACGCTGGTCCTTGCGCTTCAACGACGCGAACATCTCGGCAACGAACTCACCGAGGCTCACCCGCAGTTGCTCGATCTCTCCAAGATCCACAAACGGCAGCACGCACCACCGCAGACCGTGCGATCAAAATAACCTAACGAAGTACTACTAGGGCCTGTCCGGCGGATCAGGTCGCCGGGGGAGCCGCGCTGACTGATCGACGCAGGTGTGAGCGGGGCCGACGGGGTCCCCCGCGTGAGCGCAGTCGAGCCGGGGGAGTCGGACAACGCGGCAGATGGGGTGCCGGACCCCGCGTCTGCGGCATGATCCGCTGGGCAGGTCCTGGGCGCCTCAGAGTTTCAGCAGGTTCTTGCGAGGAATCCCAGGGGTTCGGTCCTGGGAGGAATCGCATCCTTGTGGCCGCGGCGCGGTATCGCTCGTGCGTGCTCGGCCGCGATGCGGCCGGGTGCCGTGTCCGGCGGAGCCGGTGCCGCGTGCGCGGTGACGGCGTCACCCGGTCGGGTGACGTGTGGTGAACGTACGGGGGGCGGTCGTACGCGTGTGTAGGTTTGATGATCGTGAAGC
>NZ_JBQQCE010001015.1:0-596 GCF_052245645.1 Streptomyces sp. KR55
GGTCGATCAGGCACAGCACGCCCTCGCCGAAGGAGTCGGGCACGTCGAGCTGGTCGCGCCGGACGCGCTTCCCGTTCGCCTTGATGTGGGGAACGCGGGTGAGGGTGACGTCGGGGTGGACCCAGCGGGGCTCGCCGTCCATGTCCTCGCTGATCAGAGGCCACGGACCGCTGTCGCGTTCCTCGGTGCGGATGACCGGGATCGGGTGCATCTTCGAGCGGTCGACCGCGTCCTTGAGGATCCTCAGGGCGGGGAAGACCGCTCCCTCGGGCTCGTCCTCCTCATCCCCCGGCACCAGACCGTCCCCGTCGTCTTCTTCGTCGACGTCGGGGACTTGCCCACTGTCAGCGGTGGGCTGGACACCGGCAGCGGCGGGCCGCCCCGTGGTGCCGGCGGACGCGGCGGTGCCGTACGCCTGCAGCGCGGCGGCGAGTCGGCGTCCCTCGGCGGTGTCCGGCAGCTGCGGCGGCGCCGCAGCTGCCTCAGCGAGGGAGGGCCCGAGTTCCGCAAGGGCTTCGGGGTCGCCGTTGGTCAGTGCGGTGCGCAGGGCCGCCAACACGTGGGTGACGGAGGCCGGCAGCCCCTGCTGGGCACCG
>NZ_JBQQCE010001016.1:0-595 GCF_052245645.1 Streptomyces sp. KR55
TCGCGTTCCTCAACTGGATCGCGGAGAAGGGCTGGAAGGTCGACGCGCAGAGCGGCAAGGGGGACGTCTCCGTCGTCCGCACGGACAACAAGGTGACCCCGGACGCCTACAAGTCCGGCTCCATCGATGGCGCCTGGGTGCCGGAGCCGACCGCGTCCAAGCTGGTCACCGAGGGTGCGAAGGTACTGCTCGACGAGGCCGACCTGTGGCCCGACAAGAAGTTCGTGATCACGAACATCATCGTGTCGCAGACGTTTCTCAAGGAGCATCCGGACGTCGTCGAGGCCGTGCTGCGCGGCTCGGTGAAGACCAACGCGTGGATCAACGCCAACCCGGAGAAGGCGAAGGCCTCCGCCAACGCGGCGCTGAAGGAGCTGTCGGGCAAGGAGTTGCCCGCCGAGGTCATCGACCCGGCCTGGGAGTCCGTCACCTTCCTCGACGACCCGCTGGCGGCCACCCTCGACACCCAGGCGGAGCACGCGGTGAAGGCCGGCCTGCTGGAGGAGCCCGATCTGAAGGGCATCTACGACCTCGCACCGCTCAACAAGGTCCTCGAGGCCGAGGGCAAGGACGAGGTCGACGACGCCGGTCTCGG
>NZ_JBQQCE010001017.1:0-594 GCF_052245645.1 Streptomyces sp. KR55
GCTGCGCGCCGATCCATGGCAGTTGCTGCGGGTCGGCGGAGTGCGGCCCGAGCAGGCCGACGGGTTCGCGCGGGCCCTGCTGGGCGCGGAGTGCGGGCCCGACGACGAGCGGCGGGGCCGGGCCGTCACCGTCTGGCTGCTGGAGCAGGCGGCGCTCGCCGGGCACACCGCCCTGGAGATGCCGGCGCTCAACGCCGCCCTGGCCCAGCGGGGCGTGCCCGATCCGGACGCGGCCGTGCAGAGCGCCCTGGCGGAGGGCGAGGCCCTGGCGTTCCAGGACGGCCTGGAGGAGTCGGGTGAGGGCGAGGATGCCGAGGCGGAGGCGGGCGAGGAGCGCCCCGTGCGGGTGCTCGTCGGGCTGGAGCGGTACGCGCTCGCGGAGGAGAGCCTCGCCGACGGACTGGCCCGGTTGATCAACTCGGTGCCCAAGGAGGACGGTTCGGCCGAGGAGTGGGAGCGGGCCGCGTCGGCCGCCGAGGGGTCGGCCGCCGAGCTGATCCGCGCGGTCGCCCGGCACGGGCTGGTGCTGCACACCGGTGGTGAGGCGTCCCGGGCCGAGGCCGCGGCGCTGGTGGATGCGGCGCGTGGTGTGGG
>NZ_JBQQCE010001018.1:0-584 GCF_052245645.1 Streptomyces sp. KR55
CCCGTGCCCGGCGTGGTCGGCGTCGTCGGCGTGGTCGGCGTGGTCGGTGTCGTCGGCGTGGTCGGCGTGCCCGTGCCCGGCGTGGTCGGCGTCGTCGGCGTCGTCGGCGTGGTCGGTGTCGTCGGCGTCGTCGGCGTGCCCGTGCCCGGCGTCGTCGGCGTCGTCGGCGTGGTCGGTGTCGTCGGCGTGGTCGGTGTCGTCGGCGTCGTCGGCGTGCCCGTGCCCGGCGTGGTCGGCGTCGTCGGCGTCGTCGGCGTGGTCGGCGTCGTCGGCGTCGTCGGGATCGTCGGCGGGATCCGGGGGATCGTCGGCGGGATCCGGGGGATCGTCGGCAACGTCTGGGGGACCACACAGTTCGGCGGCGTCAGGACGAAGCGGCCGGTCCTGTTGTCGAAGACGGTCTGGCAGATCTGGTTGGGTGCCGCCTGCGACGAACCCGCCGGTGTCTGAGGCGCTGCCACAGCGCTTGTCGCGGCTATCGGTGCGGCGAGCGCAGAAAGGCAAGACGCGCCGACCACGTAGCTGATGCGCTTCCGAATGCGTGTCGACATGACGATCTCCTCTTGAGTGGATCTGGGCTACGT
>NZ_JBQQCE010001019.1:0-570 GCF_052245645.1 Streptomyces sp. KR55
GCGGGGGACGTGGGGAAGGGGTAGCGGCCGTCCTGGGGCGCACCGGCCGGGGGTGTCCGCCGGCTCTCGGGGGGTGCGGCTGCCGGGGTGCTCCGGCGGCTGTCCTGAGCCGTGGCTGCGTGATCCGACCGCGGGTTGCCCGCCGGGTTGGACCGCCTGTCCTGTGCCGTGCCCGCCGGATTCGACCGCAGCTCGTCGTGAACCGTGCCCGCCGACGGCTCGCCCTGCGTCGCGCCCACCGGACCGGACCGCAGCATGTCCTGTGAGGTGCCCGCCCGACCATCCCGCAGCGCGCCCTGCGACGCCGCCCCCGACACACCGCCCCGCGGGCTGTCCTGCGCCACCCCCGCAAAGCCGCCCCCCGCCTCGCCCAGCGTCGCGCCACCACGGCCCTCGCTGCGCCCCCCGCTCGCCGAACCGTCGTCCCCCCGCTCGCCCGGCGCTTCCAGGTCCGCCGCCGGGCCGTAGGCGTGCCGGGTCCCGTCGGCCGGGGTGTTCGCGCGCGCGTGGGTCTCGTCCGGTGTCGGAGACACCCGTACGTGTCCCTCCCCGTCAGGGGCCGTCCGCATC
>NZ_JBQQCE010000103.1:0-25062 GCF_052245645.1 Streptomyces sp. KR55
TAGTCGAAGCCCTCGCCGCCGGTGACCTGCTGCTTGGCGTCGGGCAGCTCGTCCGGTGAGACCGCCCGGCTGGCACCGAACTTCAGCGCGGCCTCGCGGCGGGCCGGGACCGGGTCGACGGCGACGATCTCGGCGGCGCCCCGCAGCCGCGCACCCTGGATCGCGGAGATGCCGACGCCGCCGCAGCCGATGACGGCGACCGACGAGCCCGCCTCCACGTCGGCCGTGTTGAGGGCGGCACCCAGCCCGGTGGTCACCCCGCAGCCGATGAGGGCGGCGATGTCGAAGGGCACGTCGTCGGGGATCGGCACCGCGCAGCCGGCGTCGACCACGACCTCCTCGGTGAAGGTGCCGGTGCCCGCGAAGCCGAAGAGGTCTCCGCCGGGACGCTTGTAGTTGGGGGTGCCCGCGTTCATGAACCCGGCCAGACACAGTTCGGTCTGTCCGCGGCGGCAGGCGGGACAGGCGCCGCAGGCGGGCAGCCAGCAGACGACGACCCGGTCGCCTGCTTGGAGATGGCGTACTCCCTCGCCCACTTCGAGGATCTCGCCGGCCCCTTCATGCCCCGGCACGAAGGGCGCCGGCTGCGGCAGTACGCCGTTCATCGCCGACAGGTCCGAGTGGCACAGCCCGGTCGCCCGCACCCGGATGCGCACCTTGCCGGGGCCGAACCCCACCGCCTCGACGTCGTCGAGGACCTCCAGCTTGTCCTGACCTATCTCGTGCAGTACGGCTGCGCGCATGGTGCGGCTCCCCTCAAGAGTCCTTCACCGACTGGTACGATCTCCGACGTGCTGAGCGAGAACCAAGCCAGCACAGCAAGTCCTTTGCTTGCAGTACCAAACCGGGCTGGTTCCAACCCGGCTGGTGTTGATCGTGTAAGGCCTGCCGGTCCGCAGGGCCGCAGGCGACGTGAGCCAGGAATCCCCCTGCTTCAGCTGGGGGAGGGTTCAAGAGTGCTCGACGATGGTGTCGGCAAGGACGGGCGAGTCGTCCCGCTCGACCGAGGTCACGGCAACCCGGACCGCCGCCTCCTGCCGCCACATACGGATGCGCAGCGTCTCGCCGGGATACACGACCCCGGCGAACCGCGTGGTGTACGAGCGCACCCGGGTCACATCACCGCCCAGCAGCGTGTCGACGACCGCCTTGAGCGTCATGCCGTACGTGCACAGCCCGTGCAGGATGGGCCGCTCGAACCCGGCGACCTTGGCGAACTCGGGGTCGGCGTGCAGGGGGTTGTAGTCGCCGGAGAGGCGGTACAGCAGGGCCTGGTCCTCGCGGCTGTGCCGCTCGACGGTACGGTCGGGCGCGCCGGTCGGGGGTTCGAGGCGCGCGGACGGCCCGCGGTCGCCACCCCACCCGCCCTCCCCTCGTACGAAGATCTGCGCGTCGTTGGTCCACAACGGCCCGTCGGCGTCGGCGACTTCGGTGCGCATGACGAGGACGGCGGCCTTGCCCTTGTCGTACACGGCGGCGATACGGCCGGTGGCGGTGGCGGTTCCCCGCACCGGGATCGGCCGGTGGATCCGCAGTGCCTGGCCGCCGTGCAGGACGCGGGCGAGGTCGACGTCGACACCCGGCATGGATAGGCTGCTGATCACGCCGGGCGAGCCCGCGCCCGCGACGGTGGCGAAGCTGGGCAGCACATGCAGCCGGGACTCCAGGGTGTAGCGCAGCTCGTCGGGGTCGGTGGCGGGGACGCCGGCGCCGATGCCGAGGTGGTAGAGCTGGACGTCCTTCTGGTCCCAGGTGATCTCGCCGGTCCGGGGTTCGGCGGCGAGCGCCTTGGCTGCGTCGATGGGCATGGGGCTCCTGTCGGCTCTAAGACCCCGGTACGGCCGTCCGCACCGTCGGCCGCACCGAGGTCGTCACGGGCCGTTCTAGAACGCGTTCCAGTCCGGCGCACCCTGTATAGCCGAGCCCATCAGAGTTGTGAAGGCTCCTGACGCTGCATCAGCTCAATGGGTCGTCGAGCAGGAACGTCACCGCCCCGTCGCCTTCCGCGGCAACCACACCGCCATCATCACCGCCCCCACCGCCAGCACCCCCGCACTCGCCCGGAACGCCAGCGCGTACCCCTCCGTCAGTGCCGCAGGTCCGTCGCTGCCCTGCGTCCGTGCCGCTGCGATCGTCGACATCACGGCGAGCCCGAGTGAGCCGCCCATCGTGCGGGAGGTGTTGACCAGCCCGGAGACCAGTCCGGCCTCCCCGGCCGGCGCTCCCGACGTGGCCAGCGCGGCCAGCGGGGTGGCCGCGAGCCCCGCGCCCAGCATCATCAGGATCCCCGGGACCATGATCGCCGCCAGATACGTCCCCTCCGCACTGATCGTCGACTGCCACCCGAACCCGACCGCAGCCACCACCGTCCCCAGCACGGCCACGTTCCGCTCCCCCGCTCTCCGCATCAGACGCGGCGCGAGTTTGGAGCCGGCGACCACGGCCAGCGAGCTCGGCACCAGGGCCAGCCCGGCCTCGAGCGGCGTGTAGCCGAGCACGTTCTGCGCGTACAGGGTCATGAAGTACCACATGCAGAACATGGCCGCGCCGCTGAGGAACATCGCCGCGTTCGCCGACGACACCGCCCGCCGGCCGAGCAGTCCGAGCGGCATGAGCGGCGCGGCCGTACGCGCCTCGACCAGCAGGAACAGCCCGACCAGCGCGAGCCCCGCAACCAGCGGCACCAGGGTCGCCGCCGCCGTCCACCCCGAGGCCTCGGTCTGCGAGATCCCGTACGCCAGCGTGCCGAGCCCCGCGGTCACCAGTAGTGCGCCCGGCAGGTCCAGCCGCCGCCCGTCCCCGGCGCGGCTCTCCGGGAGCCATCGGAGGGCCCCGAGCAGGACAACCGCGCCGATCGGCACGTTGATCAGCAGCACCCACCGCCACGACAGCCCGTCGACCAGCAGCCCGCCGACGAGCCCGCCCGCGGCTCCGCCGCCCGCGCCGACCGCCGTCCAGGTCGCGATGGCCCGCGCCCGGGCGGCGCCCTCCGGGACGGCGGCCGTGAGGATCGTCAGCGTCGAGGGCGCCAGCACCGCGGCGCCGAGTCCCTGCACGGCCCGGGTGGCCAGCAGCTCCCAGCCCTCCCGGGCCAGCCCGCCGCCCAGCGAGGCCAGCGTGAACAGGGCGAGCCCGACCAGGAACATCCGCTTGCGCCCGTACAGGTCCCCGGCCCGCCCGCCGAGCAGCATGAACCCGGCGAAGGCGATCGCGTACGCGTTCACCACCCACTGCAGTCCGGAGCCGCTCAGCCCCAGATCAGCCCGCATCGACGGCAGCGCCACGTTCACGACGGACACGTCGAGCACGACGAGGAACTGGCCGGCACACGCCAGCGCCACCACCAGCCAGGTGGGCGGCGCGGCACGGCGGGATGTGCGGGTGGGGACGTCAGCGGCTCCGAGCATGGGTGTCATGCTCTCAACCACCCACGCTCCTGGCATCGGGATTTCGACCTAGGCCAGACCTGGGCCCGCTCTCAAAGAGTCTCCGAGCAGGGCCTGCGCCAGTTCCCAAGAGAAGGTCAAGAATTCGTTAGCTGACCAAAGCATCGGAATAGTTGCCCAGGTACACCGGGTTGATCACCCACATGAAACAAACGACGAACGACCAGCCCACCGGCAGAGCGACCGGCGCCGTCGTCCCGGTCCTCGCCTTCGCGGGCATCGTTGTCGCCGTGATGCAGACCCTGCTCGTCCCGGTCATCAAGGATCTGCCGCAGCTGCTGGACACCGCGCCCAGCGACGCCACCTGGGTCCTGACCTCGACGCTTCTCTCCGGAGCCGTGGCCACGCCGATCATGGGCCGCCTCGGTGACCTGTTCGGCAAGCGGCGGATGCTGATCATCAGCCTCGCCGTGATGGTGGTCGGCGCGCTGGTCAGCGCCCTCACCAGCGACCTGCTGACGATGATCGGAGGCCGTACGCTCCAGGGCTTCGCCATGGGCGCCATCCCGCTCGGCATCGGCCTGATGCGCGACATGCTGCCCCGCGAGCGGCTCGGCTCGGCGATGGCGCTGATGAGCTCCTCGATCGGCGTAGGCGGCGGACTCGCGCTCCCGGCCGCGGCCCTGGTGGCCCAGAACACCGACTGGCACGCCCTCTTCTACGGCGCCGCCGGCCTCGGCGTCCTGGCCATCGTCCTCACCCTGCTCGCCGTACCCGAGTCCCCGATGCGCGCCGAGGGGTCCTTCGACCTGCCGGGCGCGCTCGGTCTCTCCCTCGGGCTGGTCCTCTTCCTGCTGCCGATCACCAAGGGCAGCGACTGGGGCTGGACGTCCGCCACCACGCTGGGCCTGTTCGCCGCGTCGGTCGTCGTCCTGCTCCTGTGGGGCGTCTACGAGCTGCGCACCGCGGCCCCCCTCGTGGACCTGCGCACCACCGCCCGCCCCGCGGTGCTGTTCACCAACCTCGCCTCGATCATGGTCGGCGTCTCCTTCTACGTCGTCTCCCTCGTCCTCCCCCAGCTCCTCCAGCTCCCGACCAGCACCGGCTACGGCCTCGGCCAGTCGATGGTCGTCGCGGGCCTGCTGGTCGCCCCGCTGGGCCTGACGATGATGTTCACGGCACCCGTCTACGCCCGCCTCTCGGCGAAGTACGGCCCCAAGTTCACCCTGATCCTGGGCCTGTCGATCATCGCCATCGGCTACGGCGCCGGCCTCGGCCTGATGAGCGCCGCCTGGCAGTCCCTCGTCATCGCCGTCCTCCTGGGCGCAGGCATCGGCCTCGCCTACTCCTCGCTGCCCGCGCTGATCGTCGGCGCGGTCCCGGCCTCGGAGACGGGTGCGGCGAACGGCCTCAACACGCTGATGCGTTCCATCGGTACGTCCGTCTCCAGCGCCGTCATCGGCATGGTGCTGGCCAACACGGCGAACACCGTGAACGGCGTGGAGATCCCGACCATGCACGGCTTCCGCGTCTCCTTCCTGATCGCGACCGGCGCCGTGGCCGTCGGCCTGCTGCTGGCCCTGTTCCTGCCGAAGCCGAACCGCGCGCCCCAGCTGCGGGCCAGCAGCGAGGAGGACGCCAACCTGGCCCGCGCCGAAGAGGTCCTGCGCGGCTTCCGCGGCCGCGTCCTCGATGCCGAGGGCACTCCGGTCGCCCGCGCGAAGGTGACGCTGATCGACCGCCGGGGCCGGCAGGCGGGCGCGACGCTCTCCGCCGAGGACGGCAGTTATGCCCTCGCGGTCCCGGCCCATGGCGCCTACGTCCTGGCCGCCAAGGCCACCGGCCACGGCCCCCTCGCCTCGGCCGCGACCCACTCCGGCGACGACCGCCCGGTCGAGCTGGACCTCGCTTTGCCGGGCGAGACGGTCACCGCCTGACCCGCCCGCATCCACGCCCCCGTCGCGCGCCGACGGGGGCGTGGTGCACGATGGGGCGCCCAGTCACCCGTACGACCGAAAGGAACCCCATGACCGCGGCACCCAAGCCGGACATCCTGGCCGCGTTCGAGGCGGCCAAGGGGTTCATGCCCACGGATGAAGGCCTGGCCCTCTACGCGGCGGCCGTCGAAGCCGGGCGGCTCGGACTGCCGCTCCTCGAGGTCGGCACGTACTGCGGCCGCTCCACGATCCTGCTCGCCGACGCCGCCCGCGCGGCCGGCGTCCCTGCACTCACCGTCGACCACCACCGCGGCAGCGAGGAGCAGCAGCCCGGCTGGGACTACCACGACCCGGAGACGGTCGACCCCGAGCTCGGCCTGATGGACACGCTGCCCACCTTCCGCCGCACGCTGCACAAGGCGGGCCTGGAGGAGCACGTCGTCGCCCTCGTCGGCCGCTCGCCGCAGGTCGCGCAGGTCTGGGGCACCGCCCTCGGCCTGGTCTTCATCGACGGCGGCCACACCGACGAACACGCGACCGCCGACTACGAGGGCTGGGCGCCGCATGTCGCCGAGGGCGGTCTGCTGGTCATCCACGACGTGTTCCCCGACCCCGCGGACGAGTTCACCGGCCAGGCCCCGTACCGCGTCTACCTCCGCGCCCTCGCCTCCGGCGCCTTCACGGAGGTCTCGGCCACCGACTCGCTGCGGGTGCTGCGGCGCACGGGGGCGGGGATCTGAGCGGTCCCGCAAGGGGCTTCGGCAGCCGAACGGCGCAGGCCACCACCCATTGGGCCGCACACGGGCCGTGGGGTGGCGTGACCGGCAGCTAGGGTGGCAGACGTGTCGTACCGAGGCCCCGAATTCGATGACCTCCAACCCCGCCGCCCCCGCCGCGGGGCACTGACCGTCGCCGTCGCGGCGCTGGTGCCGGGCGCGCTGCTCGGGTGGCTGGTGTACGAGGCGGTGGGTGACTCCGAGGGCTCCGGCGGTACGCCGGGACAGGCGTCCGGGGCCTCGGCGAGCACGCGCCCCTCCTCGGCCGCCTCCCCGACCGATGCGCCCGCCTCCGACGCCAAGGAGCCGAGCGCCTCCCCGACGCCCTCGGCCGCCGCTCCCCTCAAGGGCAAGGTCGTCGTCATCGACCCCGGTCACAACCCGGGCAACTTCCAGCACACGGCCGATATCAACCGCAAGGTGCATATCGGCACGAACTGGAAGGAGTGCGACACAACAGGCACATCCACCAACTCCGGGTACACGGAGGCCAGGTTCACCCTGGACGTCGCCCACCGCCTGCGCACGCTGCTGCAACAGCAGGGCGCCACGGTGAAGCTGACCCAGGACGGCGACCGGCCGTACGGTCCCTGCATCGACGAGCGGGCGCGGATCGGGAACGCCGCGAAAGCCGACGCCGTCGTGTCCATCCACGCGGACGGGTCCGGCACCGGGAACCGCGGCTTCCACGTCATCCTCCCGGCGTCCGTCCACAAGGGCGCCGCCGACACCCGGCCGATCGTCGGGCCGTCCCGCGACCTCGGCGAGCGCATCGCGGGAAGTTTCGTACGCCTCACCGGCAGCGCGCCGTCCAACTACGTAGGCAACGGCACCGGTCTCGTCACGCGTCAGGACCTGGGCGGTCTCAATCTGTCAACGGTTCCCAAGGTCTTCATCGAGTGCGGCAACATGCGCGATAGCAAGGACGCGGCACTGCTGACCAGCGGCGCCTGGCGGCAGAAGGCGGCGCATGGGATCTCTGAGGGAATCGTGAGTTTCCTGCGCGGGTAGTGCTCAGCGCGCTGATCCCGGCGGACAGCGCGATCGTACGGACGATAGTGTCATCCGTACGATGAGGGGCCACCCCCGCGCTTCGCACCGGGGCCTGACGGCGACATGGTGACAGCGACGCCTCTACCGACGAGACGACCTACGAAGGACCTTTGAAGTGAATATCCGCTCCCTCACTCGAGGCGACGGCGTGGTGATCGGAGCAGCGGTGTTGCTGTTCATCGCGTCGTTCCTCGACTTCTACTCGTCCGACGGTGCTCCGGACGGCCTGGACATGCCCAGCCTGTGGGGCAGCGGGCCGGTGTTGATGAGCGTCGTGCTGGCGGGTCTCATCGGCGCCGCGCTCGTCGTCGTCGGCCGCGGGCTGCCGCAGGCCCCGAAGGTCGCAGGGCTCGACCTCGGTCAGTTCGGCGTCGCCTTCACGGTGTTCGCCGCATGGAGCGCGCTCGGCAGCGTCTTCGACCCGGCGAGCGCCGCCAACAACTTCGGCGGTGACTCCTCCGACGGCCCCGACGCCGGCACGGGCCTGATCCTCGCCCTCGTCGCCACCCTACTCATGGCCGCCGCCGCTGTCGCCACCCCGCTGGTCCCCGCCCTCAAGGGCACCCTCCTCCCGGCCCCGCGCCCCGCCGCCCCGCAGCCCTACGGCGGTCAGCCGCAGGGTGGTTACGGCTACCCGGGCGCCCAGCAGCCCGCCGGATACGGCGGTCAGCCGCAGCCGGGGCAGCCCGGTCAGCCCTACGGCGGTCAGCCGCAGCAGGCCCAGCAGCCGCAGCCGCCGGCCGGGGACTTCTCCCCGTTCTGGTTCGCGGTGCCGGTGCCGCGGCCGCTGTTCCCGGAGGACGGTTCGCCGACCCCCATCGCCGAACTCGCCCCGGGCACCTGGTACTTGGCCGTCGAGCAGCGCGGTCCGGCGCTGGTCGCGCAGACGCAGGACGGCCGCCGCGGTGTCCTGCAGGACACGACCGGTATCCAGCGCGGCTGACGTCGAGCCCGTAGCTGCACGGCCCCTCACCCTTCCGGGCGGGGGGCCGTTGTCGTACAGTCACCCCCCTCAGAAAACTGACAGCTCGTCAGGAGGCGGCGAAATGCGGCTCGGTCTCGCGCTCGGATACTGGGGCCGCGGTCCCTCCCCCGACCACGTGGCTCTGGCCCAGGAGGCGGAGCGGCTCGGGTACGACTCGGTGTGGACGGCGGAGTCCTGGGGCTCGGACGCGTTCACGCCGCTCACCTGGATCGCCGCCCACACCTCAACCATCAAGCTGGGTACCGCGGTTGCCCAGATGGCGGCCCGGTCGC
The DNA here is from genome assembly GCF_052245645.1 of Streptomyces sp. KR55. Lineage (NCBI taxonomy): Bacteria > Bacillati > Actinomycetota > Actinomycetes > Kitasatosporales > Streptomycetaceae > Streptomyces > Streptomyces sp. KR55. The sequence continues at coordinate 8,410 of NZ_JBQQCE010000103.1, forward strand.
CGACCACCACCGCCATGCAGGCCCTCACCCTCGATCATCTCTCCGGCGGCCGGATGCTGCTGGGGCTCGGGCTGTCGGGGCCGCAGGTGGTGGAGGGCTGGTACGGGCGGCCGTTCCCGTCCTCGCCGTTGACCGCGACCCGGGAGTACGTCGACGTCGTACGGCAGGTCCTCGAGCGGCAGGCACCTGTCGAAGTCGACGGACGGTTCCACTCCCACCCGTACCGGGGCGCGGACGGCACCGGCCTCGGTAGGCCCCTGAAGCCGATCACCCACCCCCTGCGACCCGATCTGCCCGTCCTGCTGGGCGCGGAGGGGCCGAAGAACATCGCGCAGACGGCCCGGATCGCCGACGGCTGGCTGCCGTTGTACTGGTCCCCGCTGCGGACCGAGGTGTACGAGGCCTCGCTCGCCGGCGCTCCCGAGGGCTTCCTCGTCGCCCCCATGGCCCGGGCGCGGGTGTGCGCCGACGTCGCGGAGGGGCTGCTGCCGGTCAAGGCGATGCTCGGCTTCTACATCGGCGGGATGGGCCACGCCAAGCGCAACTTCCACGCCGATCTGATGGCCCGCATGGGATACGAGGAGGAGGCCCGGCGGATCCAGGAGCTGTTCCTTGCCGGCCGTCGTGAGGAGGCCGTACGGGCGGTCCCCGACGCGTTCGCGGACGAGATCTCCCTCGTCGGTCCGCGCGAACGCATCGCGCAACGGCTGGAGTTGTGGCGCAAGGGCCCGGTGACCGACCTGCTGGTCCTGGCTCCCGACCCGCACACGCTTCGGGTGCTCGCGGAGCTCAACTCCTAGCGGTTCAGCGGAAGATGGCCACCGGGTCCAGCGACAGCTCCCCCGTCTGTGCGTCCCAGCCCCGCACCTTGCCCAGGCAGCGGGCCGTGAACTGCCCCCGGTAGTAGCGCTCCTTGCGGAAGTCGCCGCGGCCCTCGGACTCGTCGCAGATGATCTCCACGTGTGCGGGCGGCTCGCCGCTGCCGTAGCGGGCGCGCAGCTGTACGTCTCCGTTCTCCAGTCGGCGGGCGGTGAAGTCGCCGGTGACGGAGACGTACGCCAGCCGCAGGGCGCTCAGGGGTACTTGGCCGTCGGGGTATCTTCCGCTGAGCCGGTCGGAGAGCTCCCGGTTGAGGACGAGTTCGCCGTCGACGAGGTCGGCGTCCACCACCTTGTCCTCCTTGCGCATCGCGTCCATGAGTACGCCGATCACGTTCATGGGGGTGCTCTCCTGGAGGTAGGTGGTGACCCGCTCCTTGGTGACGCCCCGGTCCGCCTTGCCCATCCAGAAGAAGAGCTTGCCCCACAGGCCGAGGTTGCTGGTGACCTGGAGCCGGTCGGCGACCTCCTGGGTCAGGGACTGGGCGAAGCCGCCGACCTCGTAGATGTCCATGACCTGCTGCTTGTGCAGGTAGAAGCACATGTCGAGGTGTGTCCCGGCGCGCTTGCGCCGGCGGCGCAGGCGCTGCCATCCGTATCGGAGCAGGATGGCGAGGCAGGCCGCTGTGACGGCCCAGACGAGCAGCCATGGCCACCACAGGCCCCACCACTGACTGTCAATGACACCCACGGATCTCCTTGAACGCGTCGGAGAGGGAGGAGAGGTTGGCGTCGACCATGTGGCCGCCGGTCGCGGTGGCGGCGCGTTTCAGGGCTGCCGCGTCGGCCTCTCCGAAATGGACGGGGAAGGTGGGCACCGCCTTCGCGTCGCTGCCGAGGGAGTCGTGGCGGCGCAGGAACTCCTCGTACGTGATGCCCGCGTTGTTCTCGCCGTCGGTCATCAGCACGATCGCGACGGGACGTGCGGGCTCGTCGCGTACGGCGGCGGTGGCGATGCGGTAGCCGCGGTCGAGGGCGGTCCAGACGGCGGTGGCGTCGTCGTAACCGCCCTCGGCGACCAGCTGGTCGAGGGTGCGCAGATCGGCGTCGCCGCGTACGGTCACGGTGCGTTCCTCCAGTACCCGGCCGCCGAACCGGACGACCGTGAGGCGTTCGCCGCGGTAGAAGCGGGCGAACTTGCCGGTGGAGGTGTCGTCGGCGCCGCTGAGTCCGGCGAAGGCGGCGCGCAGGCCGGCCATCCGCTCGCCGCGCATCGAGGTCGAGAAGTCCAGTACGAAGACGACCTGGTCGGCGGTGCGGATCTGGGGGTCGCCGTAGTCGGTGATCAGTTGCTCGACGATGGACAGCCGGTCGGGGAAGGAGAGCGCGTTGCCGACGGAGGCCCTGAGCGGTTCGGAGGGCTCGACGTCCTGGTTGACGGGGCGGCGGAAGGTCCGCTCCATGAGCTTTCGTTGCGTGTCGGCGCCGAGCAGCCAGTCCACCACCCTGCCGTATGCCGAGCGCTGTTTCTGGTCGAGCAGCAGCAGCGGGAAGTCGGAGAGCACCATGCCGTCGTCGGGGTGCACGATCCGGAGTGGTTCGTCCAGCCTGTCGTCGCCGGTGAGGGACAGCAGCTCCGACTCGTGCGCGATCAGCGCGTTGGTGTCGCCCGGGTTGCTCAGATGGGCGGCGATCAGGTCGCGGGAGCTGGGTGCGGTGAGGGTCTGGCCGGAGCGGAAGCCCCGCAGGCGGTCGCAGGAGACGTCCTCTTCGCGCAGGGCGCGGCCCGTGCCGGCGGCGGCGGTGGCGACGCCGACGAGCGCGGCGCGGCCGGTGTCGCTGCGCCGCGGGTCGGCCATCCCGAACCGTACGGTGCCGTCGGCGGCGGCGTCCGCCACGTCGGCCCAGGAGATCCGGCCCTCGGGGGCGGCCTTGCGCAGCTTCTCGGCGATGTCGGGTTCGAGGCCGACGACGACCGGTGACCGCATGATCGGGGTGGACTCGGGCCGGGTCAGGCGGCCCTCGGAGTTCTGGACGCGGAGCTGGAACGAGCGGTCCGAGGCGAGCCACGCCAGGTCGTACTCCGGGCCGCCCGGGTACTGTCCTTCGAGGTCCGCGTTGGCCTCGTACTCCATCTCCAGCGTGACCCCGGTGTCCTCCTCCAGTTCGCCCAGCAGCGGTGCGACATCGGCGAGTTCGGGACTGGCGAGGACCCGGAGCGTGACCGGGTCCTCGTCCTGGGCGCAGGAGGTGAGGCCGGCGAGGAGGACCAGGGTGAGCGACGCCGTCAGGGCGCGGACGAGCCTGGTCATGATGCGTCGTCCGGGTTGGGCGGCGGACAGTCGCCGACGTAGTTGATGATGTCCTGCAGGGTCTCCAGGCCGGGTTCGAGCGCCTTGGTCTGGTCGCGGTTCGGGACCGGTACCTGGATGCCGCGCTCGCTCAGGTACGCGTCCAGTTGCTCGCTGGCGCCGTCCTCGCCGTTGAAGCGGATCCGGAAGCCCAGTTCCAGTGCCCGCTGGCGGAGCTCCTCGTCCTCCCTGATCAGCTCGACCAGCCGGTCGCCGTCCGGGCTCAGGGAGATGAGCTGCGGCTCGGTGAGCGCGTACGGCTTGGGGTAGAGCAGGACGCGGCTGGTGTCCTGCTCGCCGCGCTTGGCGTGGTGGGCGATCTGGTGGGCCAGGAACTGGTGCTCGTAGATCAGGGAGATGGGCGCCAGGGACTCACCGAGGTCGGAGAAGTAGCTGTCGGCCTGCTCGTCGGCCCACATGCCCTGCAGACTGACGAGGGGCTTGATCTCCGCGGCGATCCGGTCGACTTCCTCCTTGGCGCGCTCGGGGTCGTTGGGGTGGTTCGAGCCCGGGATCTTGTCGTCGTTGGCGACGAAGGCGAGCATGCTGAGATAGGTGCCCGCGGCGTTGGACTCGCAGACGTTGGACGTACGCACCAGGACGCTGCCGCTGTTGCTGCGGTTGTGCCGGGCCACGTCCTCGTAGCCGATGCCGTTCCAGGTGTCCGCCTTCTTGCCCTTGCCGTCCTTGGAGTCGTCCGGGTCGTCCACGCCGTCGAGCAGGGTCATGAACTTTTCCATGTCGAGGTCGTAGTAGATCGTCGGATCCCTGCCCGTCGGCTGCTGCGCCGTCGCCACCCCGGCCTGCACCAGGGTTTCGGCGTAGTCGCGGAAGGTGCCGAGGGCCAGCGGGCTGACGAAGGGGCGCACCGACTGACCCGTGTCGTCCGGCCGGTCCAGGATCAGCTTCGCCGCGGGCTGGCCGGACGGGAAGACCACGTCCAGGCCCTTCAGGGACCGTGTGGCGATGCCCCGGGAGCCGAGGCGGCGGATGTCCACGCGGATGCCGTGCTTGAGTAACAGCCGTTCCACTTCGGGGTCTTTGAAGTAGTCGGACTTGGAGGCCATCCGCGACTCGACGACCGTGATGCGTTCGAACGGCCGGAGCGCGTTGCCCGAGATCAGCAGGGACAGCAGACCGGCGAGGGCGAGCGGCAGCGCGGCGACGACGAGACGCGGGACGCGGCGGGGTGTGGTTCGGCGGGTGGTGAGTCTCGGTTCCTCGATCGTGGATGTTCTGTCGTCGGACAACGGCCCTCCTGCCGCTCAAGGGGGCAGGATCATCAGAGACCCCGGAGAACACCATCCCCCGGAGGAACCAACTCCACTCGAACGGCGGACGAATGACAGCCGACCGCGGTGCGGCGGCAGCGGGGTTTCAGTCAGGGGCGAGCGGCAACCCGGAGGGCATGTCCCCTCGATATCGCAACGGTGCCAACCAGGCCGGCACGGTCATCGCGATCGTCGCCGACATCATGGCCCTCATCCTGGGCCTGTGGATCCTGATGTACCTGCTGGACGCCAACCGCGCCAACGACTTCGTGCAGTTCGTGCACGACGCGGCGCGCTGGCTCGCCGGCTGGTCGCATGATCTGTTCACTTTCGACGAGGAGTGGGCGCGCGTCGTCGCCGGGTACGGGCTGGCCGCGGTCGTGTACCTGTTCGTGGGGCACGCGATCGCCAATCGAGTACATCGGCATTGACGCCCCCAGGGGCGCGGGGCTGTATCAACATGCGGCTCCTCCCCCACTCTCGGCTGCGCTCGAGCGGGGGGACCCCCACCGTGGGCGCGACCAGCCACAGACAACCCGCACCCGCCACTGAACACGATCCGCCCGAGCTCTCAGGCGCAGCAGTCAGCGTCCAACCCCGCCGGCAGGCGGTCGCCGCCGAAGACCGCGCACGTGGCCTCGTGGCCGCCGAGTGCGGCGACGGCGAGCAGCAGGGAGCCGGCCGTCCAGGTGGTGAGCTCGCGTGGCCAGATCGCGTCGTCGTCGAAGACGTAGCCCGTCCAGTACAGGCCGGTCCGCGGATCGCGCAGGTGCTGGATGGACTGCAGGATGTCCAGCGCGCGGTCGGACTCGCCCATCGCCCACAGGGCCAGGGCGAGTTCGGCCGATTCCCCACCGGTCACCCACGGGTTGGGGACCACGCAGCGCACCCCGAGGCCGGGGACGACGAACCGGTCCCAGCCCTCCTCCATACGGGACTTGGCCTCCGCACCGGTCAGGGCGCCGCCCAGCACCGGGTAGTACCAGTCCATCGAGTAGCGGTCCTTGTCCAGAAACCGCTCCGGGTGCCGGCGTATCGCGTGCCGCAGCATGCCCACCGCCAACTCCCAGTCGGGCTGCGGCTCTTCACGCTGCTCGGCGATGGCGAGCGCGCAGCGCAGCGCGTGGTGGATCGAGGAGCTGCCGGTGAGCAGCGCGTCCGCGGTGGAGGTGCCGTCGTCCTCGCGCTTCCAGCCGATCTGCCCGCCCGGCTGCTGGAGGGCCAGCACGAACTCGACCGCCGAGTACACCACCGGCCACATACGGTCCAGGAAGGTGTCGTCGCCGGTCGACAGGTAGTGGTGCCAGACGCCTACGGCGACGTAGGCGACGAAGTTGGTCTCGCGGCCCCGGTCGGTGACGTCGTGCGGGTCGCCGTCGGCGTATGCCGCGTACCAGGAGCCGTCCTCGTTCTGGTGCGTCGCCAGCCACAGGTACGCCCGCTCGGCGGCCTCGTGCTCGCCCGCCGCGTCCAGCGCCATCGCGGCCTCGACGTGGTCCCACGGGTCGAGATGGTGCCCGCGGAACCACGGGATCGCCCCGTCCTCGCGCTGCACGGCGAGGATGCCGGCGACGGTCGCGGCGGCCTGCTCGGAGGTGAGGACCCCGGGCAGGACGAGGTGTTCTGTCCGGGGAGTGGTCACTTGGCGTCCACCCGAGGCAGGTGCGGCTTGGTCGCGTACGCCACGAAGCTCTTGCCGATCAGCGGGTTGAGCGCCTGCTCGGCGACCCTGGTCGCGAGCGGCTTCTTCATGATGTCCCAGACCAGCAGCTTGTGGTACGCCCGCACCGGCAGCGCCTTGTCGTTGTCGACACCGAACGCGCACTTCAGCCACCAGTAGGGACTGTGCAGGGCGTGCGCATGGTGTGTGCCGTACGGCTTGAGACCGGCCTCGCGGATCTTCGCGAGCAGCTCGTCCGCCTTGTAGATGCGGATGTGGCCGCCCTCGACCTCGTGGTAGGCGTCGGACAGGGCCCAGCAGACCTTCTCGGGACCGTACCGGGGGACGGTGATCGCGATCCGCCCGCCGGGCTTGAGCACGCGGACCATCTCGGCGAGGACGCCCTTGTCGTCGGGGATGTGCTCCATCACCTCGGAGATGATCACGACGTCGAAGGACTCGTCCGGGAAGGGCAGCGCGAGGGCGTCGCCCTCCATCGCGGTCGCGGTGGCGCCCTCCGGGGCCTCCCCCGCCTCCTTCATCGCCGCGAACCACTTGGCGACCTCGCGGATCTCCTCACCGTTCTGGTCCAGCGCCACGACCTGCGCGCCGCGCCGGTAGCACTCGAACGCGTGCCGCCCGGCACCACAGCCGAGGTCCAGAACACGGTCGCCCGGGGCGAGCGGAAACCGGGAGAAGTCGACGGTCAGCACGTGGCCCTGCTTTCGGAATAGACGCCTTCAACACCTGTGGAAACCGCGGATGCACCAGCGGTCGCGGACGCGGACCCGGCGATGGCCTCCCGGTAGCGGGCCACCGTGCCCTCCGCGGCCCGCGCCCAGGTGAAGTGCCGCAGCACCCGCTCACGCCCCGCCGCGCCAAGGCGTGCCCGCAGGTCCGGGTCGCCCAGCAGCCGGATCAGCCCGGCGGCCAGCGCCCCCGCGTCGCCGGGCGGCACCGCCAGGCAGGTCTCCCCGTCCCGTCCGGCGACCTCGGGAATCGCCCCGCCGGTCGTGGCGAGCAGCGGCGTCCCGGTGGCCATCGCCTCGGCGGCCGGCAGGGAGAAGCCCTCGTACAGCGACGGCACGCACGCCACCTGCGCCGAGCGGACCAGGTCGACGAGTTCGGCGTCGGAGATGCCCTTGACGAACTCGACGGCGCCCTCGAGGCCGTACCGCTGAACGGCCTGTGCGACCGGCCCCTCCTCGGGCCGCTTGCCGACGACGACGAGGTGGGCGTCGGGATGCTCGGTGCGGACCTTCGCCAGCGCCTCGACGAGGAAGACCAGGCCCTTCAGCGGGACATCGGCGCTGGACGTGGTGACGATCCGGCCCGGGATCTGCCGTACCGACGGATTCGGCGAGAACAGGTCCGTGTCCGCGCCGATGTGGACCACGTGGATGCGGTCCTGCCGTACGCCGAGGTGGTCGACGATCTCCTGGCGGGACGTACCGGAGACGGTGAGGACCGACGGCAGGCGGCGCGCCACGCGCTTCTGCATGCGGGTGAAGGCGTACCAGCGGCGTACGGACAGCCGCCGCTGCCAGCCCTGAGCCGCGTCGAGCTCCAACTGGCGGTCCACGGTGATGGGGTGGTGGATCGTGGTGACGAGCGGGGCGCCCACATCACCCAGCAGCCCGTACCCGAGCGTCTGGTTGTCGTGCACGACGTCGAACTCGCCGCGCCGGGCGCGCAGATGACGGCGGGCGCGGAGCGAGAACGTCAGCGGCTCGGGGAAACCGCCGGTCCACATGGTCGCCACTTCCAGCGCGTCGATCCAGTCCCGGTACTCGTCGCGCTTCGGCGTGCGGAAGGGGTCGGGCTGGCGGTAGAGATCGAGGCTGGGCAGCTCGGTGAGGCGCAGTCCGTCGTAACCCTCGTCGAGGACGGGGTAGGGCTGGGCGCCGATGACCTCGACGCGGTGGCCGAGGCGGGCGAGTTCGCGGGAGAGGTGCCGGACGTAGACGCCCTGGCCGCCGCAGAACGGGTTTCCCTTGTAGGTGAGGAGTGCGATACGGAGCGGTCGCTCGCCGTCGGCGGCCAGGTCCCCGGGGGACCCCGCCTGACTGGCCTCAGCGGTCACTCTGGGCCCCCTTCTCACTGCACTGTCCCGCGAGATTACGCCGGGACGCTAATCTAGAACAAGTTTCAGACTTGATCGTTCAAGAGGCTCTGAATCTACCGGCAGGTAGGGCCGCTGTGAGCGGTGGATCAGGTGATTCACGCCACGGCGGGCGCGATCCGGCCGGGCCTGCCATGCTGACTGATTGCACGCCCTCACGGACTGTCACGGAAACGGGATCCATGCCTGCGGAAGCCAAGGTGGAAGCCAGGAGCGCGCGGTCCGCCGCGCCCGCGACCCCGCCCCTCACCGAGCGGCAGGAGGCGCGTCGGCGCCGCATCCTGCGGGCGAGCGCACAGCTGGCCAGCCGGGGCGGTTTCGACGCGGTGCAGATGCGCGAGGTCGCGGAGTCCTCGCAGGTGGCGCTGGGCACGCTGTACCGCTACTTCCCGTCCAAGGTGCATCTGCTGGTCGCCACGATGCAGGACCAGCTGGAGCACATGCACGGCACACTGCGCAAGAAGCCGCCGTCGGGCGAGACGGCGGCCGAGCGGGTCGCGGAGACGCTGATGCGGGCCTTCCGCGCCCTGCAGCGCGAGCCGCATCTGGCCGATGCGATGGTCCGTGCGCTGACCTTCGCGGACCGCAGCGTGAGCCCCGAGGTGGACCAGGTGTCCCGCCAGACGACGGCGATCATCCTGGACGCCATGGGCCTGGCCGACCCGACCCCGGCGCAGCTCTCCGCCGTCCGCGTCATCGAGCACACCTGGCACTCGGCGCTGATCACCTGGCTCTCGGGCCGCGCCTCCATCGCCCAGGTGAAGATCGACATCGAGACGGTGTGCCGCCTGATCGATCTGACGGACCCCGACACCAGGGCGTAGACACACGAAAAACCTACGAGACGGGTTCCCTTCGCCGGTATTACCCGGATCAGGTATTGGGGGTCGCCGTCCGGCCCAACTGCTGCCTTCCGGCCTCTCAGCCCGACCGTCGACGTCGGCCACGGCGGATGCCGAAACATCTCGCCACAGTCGGCTACTCCGGTCGAACTCCCTCACTCGTCCCGTAGGCCAATACCAGAATATAACGCCCAGAGCCAGACGGAACCCCCCGAAGGGGACTTTTTTCATCCCTCCGGCGGAAACACCGGCTCCCCGCTCCCCAGCAGCGTGATCATGATCGCTTCGACGGGGCAGCCCTCCGCCGCCGCCAGGACCTTCTCGTTGGCGTCGGTCTCCGGTTCGACGGGGTGGGACTGGCGGCCCGCGTCGAGGCGGAAGGAGCCGGGGGCGTGGTGGAGGCACTGGGCGGAGCCGATGCACAGGGCGCGGTCCACCTCGACCTGCCAGCGGTCGCCCATGATCTACGCCTCCCAGCCGGCCGGCAGATGGATCATCTTGTGCTCCAGGTACTCGCCGTACCCCTCCGGACCGAACTCCCGGCCCAGGCCCGAGTTCTTGTAGCCGCCGAACGGGCCGAGCATGTCGAGGCTGAAGGTGTTGACCGAATAGGTGCCGGTACGGACCCGGCGCGCGATGTCGATGCCGTGCTCGACGTCGGCCGTCCAGACGCTGCCCGACAGTCCGTAGTCGGAGTCGTTGGCGATCTTCACTGCGTCGGCTTCGTCGTCGTACGGGAGCAGGCAGATCACCGGGCCGAAGATCTCCTCGCGGGCGATCCGCATCGAGTTGTCGACGTCGCCGAAGAGGGTGGGTTCCACGTACCAGCCGCGCTCCAGGCCCGCCGGCCGGCCGCCGCCGGTGAGGATCTTCGCGCCCTCCTCCTGGCCGATGCGGATGTAGTCGAGGTTGCGGCGCTGCTGCCGCCGGGCGACCAGCGGGCCCACCTGCGTGGCCGGGTCCAGCGGGTCGCCGACGACCAGTGCGCTCGCGGCGCTCGCGAAGGCGTCCGCGAACTCGTCGTAGCGGGAGCGGGGCAGCAGGATGCGCGTCTGGGCGACGCAGGCCTGCCCGTTGTTCATCCAGGCCGCCGGGACGATCCCGGAGACGGCTGTCCCGACGTCCGCGTCCGGCAGCACGACGGCCGCCGACTTTCCGCCGAGCTCCAGTGTCACGCGGGTGAGGTTGCGGGCGGCCACCTCCATCACCCGCTTTCCCGCGGCCACCGAGCCGGTGAAGGAGACCTTGTCGACGCCCGGGTGCCCGACGAGGTACTCGCTGACCTCGCGGTCCGCCGGCAGGATCGACAGCACGCCCTCGGGCAGCCCGGCCTCCTTCGCGATCTCGCCGAGGAGGTAGGCGTCGAGGGGTGACTCGGGGGACGGCTTCAGCACCACCGTGCAGCCGGTGAGCAGCGCGGGTGCGAGCTTGGCGGCAGCGACGAACTGCGGGACGTTCCAGGGGACGACGGCCGCGACGACCCCGACGGGCTCGCGCCGCACGAGGATCCGCCCGAGGACGCCGTCGCGCGTCTCCTCGTACGTGTGGTCCCGGGCGACCGTGATCGCCGCATCCCAGACCATCATCGCGCCGAGTGCCTGCGCAAGGACGCTCCAGGAGTACGGCGATCCGTTCTCGGAGGAGATCACGCGGGCGATCTCCTCGTGGCGGGCGGCGATCCCGTCCTTGATCCGCCCGACGACCTCGATCCGCTCCTCCAGCGACAGCCGGGGCCAGGGCCCCTCGTCGAACGCCCGGCGGGCCGCGGCGACCGCCCGGTCGACATCGGCGGGCGACGCGTGCGGCACCCGACCGATGACCTCTTCCGTGTGCGGCGAGATCACCTCGATGACGTCCTTGCCCAGGGGGTCGGTCAACTCCCCGCCGATGAACAGCTGTCCGTGTTCCACGAGCTCGGTCATGGCCGACTGCCTCCCCGGAGCGTGACTCTGACGATCCATCAGATATCGGAACTGATACCAGTTCCGCTCGGAGGAGTCCACAGGCCGGTCAGGCTCGCAGGTCGGAAGGGTCCCACAGGAAGGTGACTTGGGCTCCCATCGAAACCCGTTCTAGTTATAGTGGCGAGAACGCGGCGACAGGGGAGCCCATGACACAGGTCAGCGACCACGGCGGAGGCGTCCGGTCCATCCGGGTCCCCATCCCGGACAATCCCCTGGGCTTCACGCTCGTGTACGTCGTCGACACCGACCGCGGTCCGGTACTGGTCGACACGGGCTGGGACGACCCGGCGTCCTGGGACACCCTCGCCGAGGGGCTGACCATGTGCGGTACCTCGCCGGACGAGATCCACGGGGTGGTCATCACCCACCACCACCCCGACCACCACGGCCTGTCGGGCCGGGTACGGGAGACGTCCGGCGCCTGGATCGCGATGCACGCGGCGGACACCGCGATCGTCCGCCGCACCCGCGAGACCCAGCCAGGCCACTGGTTCGCCTACATGACGGCCAAACTCACCGCGGCCGGCGCACCCGAGGAGCACGTGGCCCCCCTGCGCAACGCCCGCCCGCGCACCCTGCCCGGCCTCTCCCCCGCCCTCCCCGACCGGGAGATCGTCCCCGGCGAACTCCTCGACCTCCCCGGCCGCCGCCTGCGCGCGATCTGGACGCCCGGCCACACACCGGGCCACGTCTGCCTGCACCTGGAGGAGCAGCACCCCGCCCGCCTTTCGGGCCACGGCCGACTGTTCTCCGGCGACCACCTGCTGCCCGGGATCACCCCGCACATCGGCCTGTACGAGGACCCGGACGACGCCACCGTGACCGACCCCCTCGGCGACTACCTCGACTCGCTCGAACGCGTCGGCCGCCTCGCCCCCGCCGAGGTCCTCCCGGCCCACCAGCACGCGTTCGCCGACGCACCGGCCCGCGTACGGGAGTTGCTCACCCACCACGAGGAGCGGCTCACCGGCCTGCTGAACCTCCTGACCTCGCCGCTCACTCCCTGGCAGCTCGCCGAGCGCATGGAGTGGAACCGCCCATGGGAGCAGATCCCGTACGGCTCGAGGAACATCGCGGTCTCGGAGGCGGAGGCCCACCTTCGCCGCCTGGTGAAGCTGGGTCGCGCGGAGGCGGTGCCGGGGAGCGAGCCGGTGGCGTACGTGGCGGTGTGAACCCGGCCCCCGGTTCCAGGGAACGGAGCATCCACAGGCGCCCCTCAGCCCCTTCCGTACGGCCCGGTAGAGTGGCCGAGTCGTCATCACACCCGTACGGGGGGAAGCCGGTGCAAATCCGGCGCTGACCCGCAACCGTGAGCCGGGCCCGGCAGGGCTTCGGTGAGCCGGACTGCCCCGGACGGAACGTGACCGGCTCACGTGCACCGGCAACCGGCCGGTGTGCGGCACCGTCGAGGCATACGGAGCCGAGCCGCCCGGGGTGTCCCGTGCTGCCCGGTTCCTTTCAGGGAGAGGCACCCCGCCGATCATGAACGTCCGCCGCAGTGCAGCGGTCCTGGCCGCCACCGCCGTGATCGGCGTCGCCGCGACCCCGGTCGCCCAGGCCGCCGACCCGTCCCCGTCCGCCTCACCGTCCGTGGCGATCCCGTCCGGGCTGTACGGCAGTACGGACCCGAGCTTCGACGGCGTCTGGCGCCAGTCGCTCGCCCTGCTCGCCCAGGACACCGTGGGGGTCGAGCCCGCGGCCAAGGCCGTGGACTGGCTCACCGGACAGCAGTGCGCGAACGGCGCCTTCGCACCGTTCCGCGCCGACCCCGCCAAGCCCTGCGACGCCAAGACCCCGGTCGACACCAACATGACGGCCGCCGCCGTGCAGGCCCTCGCCGCACTCGGCGGGCACGACGCCGCCATCGGCGAGGCCGTCACCTGGCTGAAGTCCGCGCAGAACAAGGACGGCGGCTGGGGCTACACCGCGGGCGGCCCCAGCGACACGAACTCCACGTCCCTCGTCATCGGCGCCCTCACCGCGGTCGGCGAGCAGCCGAAGGACGTCGTCAAGAGCGGCAAGTCCCCCTACGACGCCCTGCTCGAACTGGCCGTCCCCTGCGACGAGGACGGCGGCGGTGCCTTCGCCTACCAGCCCGGCAAGAAGGGCGAGCTCGCAGCCAACGCCGATGCGACGGCGGCCGGAGTGCTCGCCGCCCTCGGCAAGGGCATGGCCCCCCGGGCCGCCGACAAGGTGTCCACCGGCTCCTCCTGCGCCGACAGCGACCTCACCCCGCCGCAGGCCGCCGCGGGCGGTGCCGCCTTTCTCGCCCGGGCCATCGAGAAGGACGGCCACCTGAAGTCCGCCCTCGCCGGCGCCGAGGACCAGCCCGACTACGGCAACACCGCCGACGCCGTCGTCGCCCTCGCCGCGCAGGGCGGCGCCGAACAGGCCGCGAAGCCCCTGAAGTGGCTGGAGGAGAACGGCCCCGCCTGGGCCGAGCAGAGCGGCCCCTCCGCCTACGCCCAGCTGATCTTCGCCGCCCACGCCACGGGCAGCGACCCGCGCGACTTCGGCGGCACCGACCTCGTCCAGCGCCTCAACGCGACGGGCCCCGCCCCGCAGTCGGCCGAGCAGACCGCCGACGCCGCGGAAAAGGCCGACTCGGAGTCCGACTCCGACTCCGCATCCGACGACGGGGTCAGCGTCTGGTGGATCATCGGCGTCGGTCTCGTCGCCGGTATCGGCATCGGCTTCCTGATCAGCGGCCGCAACAAGGGGCAGCAGCCGTGATACGCCGTACCGCGCTCCTCCTGGCCGCGTGCCTGTTCGTCCTGGCGGGCGGCGCGGGCCAGGCCCAGGCGGTCGGGTACCGCTACTGGTCCTTCTGGGAACGCGCCGGCGACCAGTGGACGTACGCCACCCAGGGACCGTCCACCGCCCGCCCCGCCGACGGCGACGTCCAGGGCTTCCGTTTCTCCGTCAGCGAGGACTCCCAGGACTCCGCCCGGCCCCGCGACACGGCGGACTTCGCGACCATCTGCGCGAAGACGCCCGCGCAGGAGGGCAGGAAGCGGGTGGCTCTCGTCATCGACTTCGGCACGCCCACGGACGCCCCGTCCGGCGAAACCCCACCGCCCACCCGCACGGCCTGCGCGGCTGTCGCCCCCGACGCGACGACAGCCGAGGCCCTGGCCACCATCGCCAAACCCCTGCGCTACGACTCCAACGCCCTGCTGTGCGCCATCGCGGGCTACCCGGAACGGGGGTGCGGGGAGCAGGTGAAGACGGAGGAGAAGCCGACGGCATCAGAGAACACGGCATCAGAGAACAAGGACACGGACGAGTCGGGCGGCCCGTCGCTCGGCGTACTGACAGCAATCGCCGCGATAGCAACACTGGGCGCAGCAACGGGGTGGCAGGCGCGCCGACGTAGAAATGGCTAGCCCCGGCTACGGGCAGCCGTGCCGCCACAACCGCCGCAGCTGCGGGCAGCTGTGCCGCCGCATCCGCCATAGCTGCGGGCAGTCGTGCCGCTGGGGCGGCACGGGTGGGCGATGGGGGTCCCCACGCTCGAGCGAAGCCGAGAGCGGGGGAGGCACCCGGCACGTGCCGGCAAGCGCACCCACCCCCCGCCACCAGCACCGCACGCCCCTCCACCCCGGCGCCTGGTGGCTCTGGTCCCTCTGCCTCGGCACCGCAGCCACCCGCACCACCAACCCCCTCCTCCTCACCCTCCTCATCACGGTCTCGGCCTACGTCGTGGTCACCCGCCGCCCGAACACCCCTTGGTCCCGCTCCTACGGCGCCTTCCTCAAACTCGCCCTGGCCGTCCTCCTCATCCGCCTCGTCTTCGCCATCGCCCTCGGCTCCCCCATCCCCGGCACGCACACCCTCCTCACCCTCCCCGAAGTCCCCCTCCCCGACTGGGCGCAGGGCATCCGCCTGGGCGGCAGGGTGACCGCCGAGACCCTGGTCTTCGCCCTGTACGACGGCCTGAAGCTGGCCACACTCCTCATCTGTGTCAGCGCAGCGAACGCCCTCGCGAGCCCCTCCCGCCTGCTCAAGTCCCTCCCCGGCGCCCTGTACGAGACCGGCGTCGCGGTGGTCGTGGCCCTGACCTTCGCACCGAGCCTCATCGCCGACGCCCAGCGCCTGCGCGCCGCCCGCCGATTGCGCGGCCGCCCGGACCGAGGTGTACGGGGCCTGCTTCAGGTAGGACTGCCCGTCCTGGAGGGCGCCCTCGAACGCTCCGTCGCTCTCGCCGCCGCGATGGACGCCCGCGGCTACGGCCGTACCGCCCAGGTCCCGGTCGCCGTCCGCCGTACGACGGCCGCGCTCACCCTGACCGGCCTGGTCGGCGTATGCGCGGGAACGTACGGACTGCTGACGGCGGAGGGCGGCACGTACGGTCTTCCCGTGCTGCTCGCCGGACTCGCCGCCGCGCTGGCCGGGTTGTGGCTCGGCGGCCGTCGTTCCCTGCGCACCCGCTACCGCCCCGACAGGTGGGACCTGCGCGCCAGTCTGGTCGCCGCGTCCGGCGCCGCCGTCGCCGCACTGCTCGCGCTCGCCGCCGCCTCGGACCCGGCGGCGATGCACCCGGGCGTGGTCCCCCTGGTCGCCCCGACGCTGCCCCTGTGGCCGGCGGCGGCCGTACTCCTCGGCCTGCTCCCGGCGTTCATCACGCCTCCTCCCGCCGGCCCCGTCCTCAAGGAGCCCTCATGATCCGCTTCGAGGACGTCTCCGTGACGTACGACGGGGCGGCCGAACCCACCGTCCAGGGCGTCGACTTCGAGGTCCCGGAGGGCGAACTCGTCCTGCTCGTCGGCCCGTCTGGCGTCGGCAAGTCCACCGTTCTCGGCGCGGTGAGCGGGCTCGTCCCGCACTTCACCGGCGGCACCCTGCGGGGCAGGGTCACCGTGGCCGGCCGGGACACCCGTACGCACAAGCCGCGCGAACTCGCCGACGTCGTCGGCACCGTCGGCCAGGATCCGCTGTCCCACTTCGTGACGGACACCGTCGAGGACGAACTCGCCTACGGCATGGAGTCGTTGGGCCTCGCCCCGGACGTCATGCGCCGCCGCGTCGAGGAGACCCTGGACCTGCTGGGCCTCGCCGACCTGCGGGACCGCCCGATCGCCACCCTCTCCGGCGGCCAGCAGCAGCGTGTCGCGATCGGCTCGGTCCTCACCCCGCATCCGAGTGTGCTGGTCCTGGACGAGCCGACCTCCGCGCTCGACCCGGCCGCCGCCGAGGAGGTCCTCGCCGTGCTCCAGCGGCTCGTCCACGACCTGGGGACGACGGTCCTGATGGCCGAGCACCGCCTGGAACGGGTCGTCCAGTACGCCGACCAGGTCGTCCTGCTGCCCGCCCCGGGCGCCGCCCCGCTGCTCGGCACCCCGGCCGAGGTGATGGCCGTGTCGCCGGTGTATCCGCCGGTCGTCGACCTGGGCCGGCTCGCGGGCTGGTCCCCGCTGCCGCTGACCGTCCGCGACGCCCGTCGCCGGGCGGCCGACCTGCGCGCACGCCTCGACGGCCGGGAAGCCGGCGGCGCATGCCTCGACGGCCGGGAACCCGACGGCACGCCCACCCCGGCCCCGCCGTCGAGCGCGACGCGCAGACCCCCCGCCCCCCGCCGGCTGTTCCGCAGGCGCAGCACACCCGACACCCCGCCCACCCCTCACC
>NZ_JBQQCE010001020.1:0-565 GCF_052245645.1 Streptomyces sp. KR55
TGCTGCTTCAGGTCGGCGGCGACGGCACGGAAGTTGGGCAGCGCGAAGTCGACCTGCTCGGTGACGACCTGGTAGCCCTCGGCCTTCAGGCCCCGTTCGACGAGCCGCGCGTAGGCGGCGGACGCGGCCTGGTTGTACGAGACGACGGCGGCCGTGCGTGCCCCGTGCTCGCGTTTGAAGTAGCGGTAGACCTCCGTGCCGCCGTACAGCTTCCCGTCCCAGCCCGGCGTCCCCTCGCGGGGCGCCTGGCTGCCGTAGATGCCGTACAGGTGCGGGTAGGTGTCGTAGGCGGCGCCGATGGGCTGGCCGCCGATGTCGGGCACGCGCGCGCGGGAGACGCGGGAGGCGCCGGCGTAGTCCAGGGCGGTGGTGGCGACGAGGGCGACGACCCGGTCCTCGTCGATCAGCTGGTGCACGCACTCGTTGTTGCCCACACCGCTGCCGCCGTCGTCGCACAGGCGCACCTCGACGCGGCGGCCGTCGATGCCCCCGCGCGCGTTGAGGCGGTCGAAGTAGGCCTGGGCGCCGTCGCGCGGGCCGGTGAAGGCGTTGCCACCGACCGGGC
>NZ_JBQQCE010001021.1:0-560 GCF_052245645.1 Streptomyces sp. KR55
CGGCCAGCAGCCCCGGCTCCCCGTCGGGCAGTTCGCGCCCGTCGCCGTCCACCACGCGCGCGTGCCAGCCGGGGACGGGCAGACCCGTCGTGCCGGGCCGGATGTGCTCGTCGGCCGCCGAGATGAAGATGTGCAGCAGCTCGGTGGCGCCGATGCCGTTGATGATGCGCAGGCCGGTGCGCTCGTGCCAGGAGTGCCAGGTGGCCGCGGGCAGGTTCTCGCCCGCGGAGACACAGCGGCGCAGACAGGTCACGTCGTGTCCGTCGAGTTCGCCGAGCATGGCGCGGTACGCCGTCGGCGCGGTGAACAGCACCGACACCCGGTGCTCGGTGATCGCGGGCAACAGCTGTTTCGGGCCCGCCTGTTCGAGCAGCAGCGCGGTGGCGCCGGCCCGCAGCGGGAAGACGACGAGACCGCCGAGACCGAAGGTGAAGCCGAGCGGGGGACTGCCCGCGAACACGTCGTCCGCGTGCGGGCGCAGTACGTGCCGGGAGAACGTGTCGGCGATCGCCAGGACGTCCAGGTGGAAGTGCATGCACCCCTTCGGGCGGCCGGTGGTG
>NZ_JBQQCE010001022.1:0-559 GCF_052245645.1 Streptomyces sp. KR55
TGCGCGGCCGGCCGGCCGCCATCCGTACCGCACCATCACGTCCGTTTCCAGCCCCGCAGTCGGGCTGAAAAGCGGATCGGTGCCCGCACTTGCAGGAGGCCTTCGTGTCTTCTTCCATTGTGACCGCCCGTCATCTGTCCGCCGCCGTCCTCGCGGCCGTCACGGTCCTCGGCGCCGGGGCGCTGCCGGCGTCGGCCGCCGACCACCCTCGCTCGGACCGTGCGAAGGTGGAGATCTCGGCCGTGCAGTACGACTCCCCGGGTCGTGACGACTGGTCCAACCGCTCGCTGAACAGGGAGTGGGTGGAGATCACCAACAACAGCCGTCACGAGGTCGACCTGGACGGCTGGACCCTTCAGGACGAGGACGGTAACACCTACGTCTTCGACGGCTACCGCCTCGAGGGCCGCTCTACGGTGCGTATCCACACCGGCGTCGGCCGCGACACCGAGGCGGATCTCTACCAGGACCGCCGCCGCGAGGTCTGGGACAACCGCTCCGACACCGCAACCCTGCGCGATGACCGCGGCCGCTTTGCGGACGACTACGCGTGGGGCGA
>NZ_JBQQCE010001023.1:0-549 GCF_052245645.1 Streptomyces sp. KR55
GACGCCGATGGCGGAAGTCGCAAGGGCGACAGTACGCGTCTTCATTTCTTCTCCTCGATGACAGAGGTGGCCGACTGGGCAGCCGACCCGTGAATGAACGTACTGACCGCATTTCTGGCTGTCATCTCGGACAGGTCCAAGGTGTGATTCCAGGGGGCTGACCGGGCGTATCCTGAGGCTGTGTCATACGGCCTTCTGATGGACTGATTGCCCGTCAAGACCCCAGTAAAATCACGGGTTTTCGATTGTGTCTTTGGACTGGCCGGGTGATTAATCTGACCGACCGACGGGCCGTCACCCTGTCGGCCAGACCCTCGCGTATTTCGATACCCAGACGCGCATGGGTCCGCAGGGCATCTTTCGTGCACAGCTGCGAGTGCCTCGGTCGGGCTCTCAGCGGCCCGGCGGGCCTGCTGTCGAGGCCGAAATGCATGACCCGCCTGAACTGTCACGTCTCCATCTGCTCCGAAGACATGAAAGCTGCGATGTGCCAGTTTCGGCACTGTCGAGTGGTGACAGTGACAGAGGGTCAGCCAGATGTGCTTTTGG
>NZ_JBQQCE010001024.1:0-543 GCF_052245645.1 Streptomyces sp. KR55
ACTCCCGGCGGACGGCCATGAAGATCCGTGGCATGACCGGGAAGTGGAACGCCATATGGCATTCGTCGCCGCCGGCGCGGAAGTCGCCGAAGTAGTCGACCACGTCCTCGGGCCACTGGTTGGCCTCCGCCAGCAGGACCGTGTCCGGGTACAGCGCGTCGATCTCGCGGCGGACCCGTCTGAGGAACTCGTGGGTGGCCGGCAGGTTCTCGCAGTTGGTGCCCTCCTCGGCGTACAGGTACGGCACGGCGTCCAGGCGGTAGCCGTCGATGCCCAGGTCCAGCCAGAAGCGGAGGGCGGCCAGGATCTCCTCCTGGACGGCCGGGTTCTCGTAGTTGAGGTCCGGCTGGTGGGAGAAGAACCGGTGGAAGAAGTACTGTCCGCGGACCGGGTCGTACGTCCAGTTCGAGGACTCGGTGTCGACGAAGATGATGCGGGCGTCCTGGTACTGCTTGTCGTCGTCGGCCCACATGTAGAAGTCGCCGTAGGGGCCGTCGGGGTCCTTGCGGGACTCCTGGAACCACGGGTGCTGGTCGCTGGTGT
>NZ_JBQQCE010001025.1:0-543 GCF_052245645.1 Streptomyces sp. KR55
ACTCCCGGCGGACGGCCATGAAGATCCGTGGCATGACCGGGAAGTGGAACGCCATATGGCATTCGTCGCCGCCGGCGCGGAAGTCGCCGAAGTAGTCGACCACGTCCTCGGGCCACTGGTTGGCCTCGGCGAGGAGCACCGTGTCCGGATAGTGGGCGTCGATCTCCTTCCGGACCCGTTTGAGGAACTCGTGGGTGGCCGGCAGGTTCTCGCAGTTGGTGCCCTCCTGGACGTAGAGGTAGGGCACCGCGTCCAGGCGGAAACCGTCGATGCCCAGGTCGAGCCAGAACCTCAGCGCGGAGATCATCTCCTCCTGGACGGCCGGGTTCTCGTAGTTGAGGTCCGGCTGGTGGGAGAAGAACCGGTGGAAGAAGTACTGCTTGCGGACCGGGTCGAAGGTCCAGTTGGACACTTCCGTGTCGACGAAGATGATGCGGGCGTCCTGGTACTGCTTGTCGTCGTCGGCCCACATGTAGAAGTCGCCGTAGGGGCCGTCGGGGTCCTTGCGGGACTCCTGGAACCACGGGTGCTGGTCGCTGGTGT
>NZ_JBQQCE010001026.1:0-542 GCF_052245645.1 Streptomyces sp. KR55
CAGCCGCACCACCGGCACGCACGTCCGCCAGGTCGACAGCCCCGGCGTCCAGACGCACCGGATGCACACTCGTGAACCAGCCCACCGTCCGCGACAGATCCATCTCCGCCGCCAACGGCACCCGACCGTGCCCCTCCACATCAACCAGGAACCCACCCGCACCCCGCCATTCGGCGACCGCCGCCGCCAGCCCGGACAACAGCACGTCATCAACCCCGGCGTGGAACGCCGCCGGCACCTGCGTCAACAACGCCGACGTCACCCCGGCGGGCACCGTCACCGAGACGTCCCGCACCGTGGACTGCACATCCCGGGAGGCATCAACCGGGACCGCGGTCAGCATCGGGCTGTCGCCGCGGAGCAGCCCCGTCCACTGCGGCAACTCCGCCAGCCGGTTGTGGCTGTGGGCCTGCGTCTCCAGCTCGCGCGCCCAGTGCCGGAACGATGTCGGCACCGCAGCCAGCTCCGGGACACGCCCCGCCGCCAACGCCCCATACGCCTCCGCCAGATCCGGCACCAGCGCCTGCCACGAGACGGTGTCC
>NZ_JBQQCE010001027.1:0-542 GCF_052245645.1 Streptomyces sp. KR55
GGCTGTTCGTCGGTACGTACGCCGGGGACCATGTCGGAGCCGTCCCGCTCACTCTCCTCCTCACCGGCCTCGGGCTCTTCGCCGGCGGCATCAGTGCCGTCGGAACGGTCGCCTCCGGTGCCAGTACGCAGCTTCTCGTCGCTTCCGCCATCGGGGCCGGGATGCCGTTGCCCGAGAGCGGGTGGCTGCGGGCGCTTGCCTACCTCGCCGGTGCCGCATGGCTGCTCGCGTTGCGGCTCGTGCTCCCCACGCCCGGCTCCCTCGCCGGTGACTTCCGGTTCGACGGGGAGCGGGACGCCGTCGCCGACGTGTACGACGCCATCGCCGAGTTGCTCGATGCCGTGGGGACCGACGGCGCCACCGCCCGCCGCGCCGCGCTCACCGCCGCCCTCGATCACGCGCAGGACGCCCTCGCCGGACCCCGGCTGCGGCGGTACGCCTCCTCGTCCGCCGAGCGGCGGTTGCATGCGCAGTACGCCGCCGCGTTGCCGCTCGCCGAGGCCGCCACCGCGCTCGCCTGGGTGGGCGATCCGGTGGCCGCG
>NZ_JBQQCE010001028.1:0-540 GCF_052245645.1 Streptomyces sp. KR55
GGTTCACCGAGACCTCTTACGAGGTTCGGCGTCGGCTTCCTGCAGGACGTGGTAGGCGCGGGTGATCAGTTTGCGGGCGATGGCGGTGGTGGCGATCTTCTTCCCGCGGCGGTGTGCGATGGCCTGGCAGGTGCCCGCGAACTCGGGTGATCTCTTGGCGGTCTGGGCCGCCTCGCACAAGATCCACCGTAGCCATGCCGAGCCCTGCTTGGAGATGCGGCCGTGCCGGACGGTCAGATCCGAGCTGCGGACGGTGGGGGTGAGCCCGGCCCAGGAGGCCAGCTTGCGCGCATCGGGGAAGCGGGAGATGTCGCCGACCTCGGTGACGATCACCAGCGCGGTGAAGGTTCCGACCCCGGGCAGCCGGGTGAGGGCAGCTACCCGTGGATCACCGCGGGCCCGGGCGGCCAGCGGCTGGTCGACGACGGTGCGCGAGGCGTCCGGAAGATCCAGGCCCTCCAGCCACGCCCGCCCTGCGGCCGTGAAGCAGGCCCCGGGCCGCTCGAGACCGTGCTCGGCGAGCACGGCGTGGATGCGGTT
>NZ_JBQQCE010000104.1:0-24921 GCF_052245645.1 Streptomyces sp. KR55
TCCCAGCCGTGGCCGAGCAGGACGCGGTCGCTCGGGCGGGCCTCGGCGAAGCCCCGGACCAGCGCGAGGGCCGCCTCCAGGGAGGGCGCGCCGGACAGGTCGAGGCCGGTGAGTGCGAGGCCGGTGGACGTGATGTGCACATGCGCGTCGGTGAACGCCGGGGTGACCAGGGCGCCATCGAGGTCGATCACCTCGTCCACGCCGTCCGCGAAGGCGTCGGCCGCGCCCTCGGAGCCGACCCAGGCGACCTGGCCGCGCTCGACGACCATTGCGGTCGCGAACGGGTCGGCGGGGCTGTGGACCTCTCCGCGGCGGAGCAGGACGGTCTTCGGCGGGGCGGTGCGTTCACTCATGACCGACAGTTTCCCGCCCTGCGCCGGTTGTGCTGCACCCGGGGCCCGGCGGTCGGGGGCGACAGCCCCGTCCGGCCCGCTCAGATGCGCGGTGGCCGTGCCTCGTACGGCGTGGACAGCACCACCGTCGTCCGCGTCGACACCCCCGCCAGCGACCGCAGTCGCGCCAGCAGCTCCTCCAGCTCGTGGGGGGTGGCGACCCGCACCTTGAGGATGTAGTTCTCGTCGCCGGCCACGCTGTGGCAGGCCTCGATCTCGGGAACGTCCGCCAGGCGGTCCGCGATGTCGTCGGGAGCGCTGGGGTCGAACGGTTTCACCGAGATGAAGGCGGTCAGCGGCAGCCCGACGGCCTCCGGGTCGACGACCGCGGCGTACCCGCGGATGACGCCACGCTGCTCCAGCCGGCGCACCCGCTGGTGCACGGCCGACGTGGACAGGCCCGTGGCCTTGCCCAGGTCGGTGTAGCTCATCCGCCCGTCCTTGACGAGCAGCTGCACGATCTGTCGGTCCAGCTCCTCCATGGCGCTAGAACCTACAGTGCGCCTGATCTCCTCGGATACCTCAGCAGCGCAGGTCATACCCGGTTCGTGATGTGCCCGAGAGCCGGCCGTGAGCCGGCTGGGGGACGAACGTGCCGCGCCGGGCACCTGCGAGCGGCATGTGACGAACGCCACAGGCCTCGAACGGTCTCCGTGATGAAGTCGTGATTACCCCGGAGAGCGGACGGGAAGTGCTTGCTGTGGTCGAGGCCGCAGCGCCTTCACGGCCCAGCACGAGGGGGAGAATCCCATGCAGAGTCTTAAGCGCCCTGGTCGTACCGCGCCCAAGCGTCAGCAGCCGGTCGTCGAGCCCGAGCCGGAGGGTGTCGAACCCGACGCCTTCGAAGCCGACGAGCTCGACGCGTACGACACCTTCGAGATGTACCGGGTGATCTGCCCGGACTGCGCACAGCCCATCGCCTTGCTGGCGGACGAGGATTTCCTGCCGGAGCACGCACTGTGCGCCTCGCCGTGGAACCCGTTCGGCCTCACGGCCTGCGCCGGTACGGGCCGCAGGGCCGCCGACGCCCGGCCCGCGGACGAGTCCATCGAGCCCCAGGAGCAGGACACCGCCCTCCTGCTGACGCTCCCTCAGGGGCTCGACTGGCGGATGCAGCCCTTCTCGCACGTCGGAGGCCCGGGCTCGCGCCCGATGCGCGTCCCGGCGATGCGCCGCCACGCCGCCTGAGCGACCTCGCTCAACCACCCCAGTAGCTGCGCCCTGCACCATGGCCCGCAGGCCGCCGTGGTGCAGGATCAGTGCTCCGGGGTCCGGCGGGACGGCGAACGCGGCGTATCTCAAACGCCCCTGGACACAGTGCAGTTGACGGTGCGCCAGGGGCACGTCGACGGCCGGACGCAGTCCCGGACCGTTTCGTGAACGCACGCTCGATTCCGGAGATCGGTGACCTGCCCGCACTTGGTCGCGTTGCCCAGGTATGACCCCCACCTACTCCACGACCGGGCGTCAGCACCGAGCGTTCGTTCCCGCCCCGGCGGAATCGGTTCCGCGGACCCCGCCGCCGCCCGCGCCGCCGCTCCAGGACCCGCCCATCTACAGCGATCTGATGCGCACCTGGGCCAACCGCGGCCGCACGCTGCCGGGGCGCCACGATCCGGAGTGGATCCGGCTGGCGGCGCCCCTGGTCAGACGGGGTCAGTTCAGCGGGTCTCCGGGCCCGCGAGGTGACGGGCGATGACCATCCGCTGGATCTGGTTGGTGCCCTCGACGATCTGCAGGACCTTGGCCTCGCGCATGTACCGCTCGACCGGGAAGTCCGCGGTGTAGCCGTATCCGCCGAGGATCTGCACGGCGTCCATGGTGACCTTCATCGCGGTGTCGGTGCAGTGCAGCTTGGCCATGGCCGCCTGCTTGGCGAAGGGCCGGCCGGCGTCCCGCAGCCGCGCGGCGGCCAGGTACAGGGCGCGGCCCGCCTCGATCTGCGTGGCCATGTCGGCGAGCATGAAGCGCAGCCCCTGGAAGTCGGCGATCGGCCGCCCGAACTGCCGCCGCCCGGTCGCGTACGCGACGGCCTCGTCGAGCGCCGCCTGGGCCAGGCCGACGGCGCAGGCCGCGATGCCGAGCCGCCCGGAGTCGAGGGCGGACAGGGCGATCGCGAAGCCCTGGCCCTCGTCGCCGATGCGTCGGACGTCGGGGACCCGTACGCCGTCGAAGTGGACCTGGGCGGTGGGCGAGCCCTTCATGCCCATCTTCTTCTCCGGCGCCGCCGCGCTCAGTCCCTCGGCGTCGCCGGGCACCAGGAACGCGGTGATCCCGCGCGGGCCCTCCTCGCCGGTGCGGGCCATGACGGTGTAGAAGTCGGCGACCCCGCCGTGCGTGATCCAGGCCTTGGTGCCCGTGATCACCCAGTGGTCGCCGTCCCGGACGGCCTTCGTGCGCAGTGAGGCCGCGTCGGAGCCGGAGGAGGGCTCGGAGAGGCAGTACGCGCCGAGCAGGCCGCCGCCGAGGATCGCGGGCAGGTGCTCGACCTGCTGCTCCTTGGTGCCGTAGGTGGCGAGGGCGTAGGAGGCGAGGGTGTGGACGCTGACGCCGAGGCCGACGGTCAGGCGGGCCGCGGCGAGCTCCTCGAGCACCTGCAGGTAGACCTCGTACGGCTGGTCGCCGCCGCCGTACTCGGAGTCGTACGGCAGGCCGAGCAGTCCCGACTCGGAGAGCAGGGTGAAGACCTCGCGCGGGAAGCGTCCGGCGTCCTCCTCCTCGGCCGCGTGCGGGGCGATCTCGCGCTGCGCGATGTCGCGGACGAGCGAGATCAGGTCCCGAGCCTCGTCCGTGGGCAGTTGACGGTCCACCGGCTGCGGGGCGCGGTCGGGCATGGCGACGCTCTCCTCCCTTTCGGGCGCTGCGGCGAAGGTGCCCTGGGTGTGGGCGGCTCCGCCGGGTCTCACGGGTGCCCAGCCGACGCTCTGGCTCCCGGGTCACGGAAGGCGCTGACCAGCGGCTGTGCGCTGTGAGTATGCCCGATCGAAGGCATCGAGTCACCGGTTAACGGTCGCTTACTTCAGGAAACCTCCGACCGCCCAAATTGGTCCGCACCATTGACCCACTGGTCTAGTCCTCCTACTGTGACGAACCAACCGACGCTTCATCGCGTTCATGCCAATCGGCGCCCGTCCCCCTCTCCCCCACGAGGAGACACCCGATGCGAACCTCCCACCGTCCCCGCGCCCGGTTCCGGGCGCTTCTCGCCGCCGCATGTTCCGCCGTCCTCGGCGCCGGACTGCTCGGCGGCGTCGGCACCGCCACCGCCGCCCCCACAGCGGAGCGGGCAGCCGGCTCCAAGGTCGTCGGCTACTTCACGGAGTGGGGTACCTACGACCGCAAGTACCTGGTCAAGAACATCGAGACCTCCGGCTCCGGCGCCAAGCTCACCCACATCAACTACGCCTTCGGCAATGTCACCGGCGGCAAGTGCGCCATCGGTGACGCCCATGCGGCGACCGACCGGGCCTACACCGCCGCCGAGTCGGTGGACGGCGTCGCGGACACCTGGGACCAGCCGCTGCGTGGCACCTTCAACCAGCTGCGCAAGCTGAAGCAGAAGCACCCGGACCTCAAGATCCTGTGGTCGTTCGGCGGCTGGACCTGGTCCGGCGGCTTCGGCGAGGCCGCCCGCAACCCGGCCGCGTTCGCCCAGTCCTGCTACGACCTGGTCGAGAACTCCAGGTGGGCGGATGTCTTCGACGGCATCGACATCGACTGGGAGTACCCGAACGCGTGCGGCGCCACCTGTGACACCAGTGGCCGGGACGCGTTCAGGAACCTGATGGCGGCCGTCCGGGCGAAGTTCGGCTCCGGCAACCTGGTCACCGCGGCGATCACCGCGGACGCCACACCCGGCGGCAAGATCGACGCGGCCGACTACGCGGGCGCCGCGCAGTACGTCGACTGGTACAACCCGATGACGTACGACTTCTTCGGCGCCTGGGACACCACCGGCCCGACGGCACCCCACTCGCCCCTGACCTCGTACTCGGGCATCCCGAAGGCCGACTTCCACACGTCGGCCACCATCGCCAAGCTCAAGGGCCTCGGCATCCCGGCCTCCAAGCTGCTGCTCGGCATCGGCTTCTACGGCCGCGGCTGGACCGGCGTGACCCAGTCGGCGCCCGGCGGCACCGCGACCGGGGCGGCGGACGGAACGTACGAGGACGGCATCGAGGACTACAAGGTGCTGAAGACGAAGTGCCCGGCGACCGGCACGGTGGGCGGCACCGCGTACGCCAAGTGCGGGAACGACTGGTGGAGTTACGACACCCCCGCGACCGTCGCGACCAAGATGACGTACAAGAACCAGCAGGGCCTGGGCGGCACCTTCTTCTGGGAGCTGAGCGGCGACACCGCGGACGGTGAGCTGATCAAGGCGATCAACTAGCTGCCGGGAACGGTTCACCCGGGGCGGAGGTTCCCTCTTGGGCCTCCGCCCTCGCTCATGGGTCCCGGCGGGCGGACGCGGGGGCCGGGTAGGCGGGGTCCAGTTCCTCGATGGCGCGCAGGGCACCGCCGAGGGTCTTCACCAGCAGCTCACGCATCGTGTCGCGGGAGAGCTCGGGCTGATCGATCCAGTCGAGGGTGGCGCCCTCGACGGCGCACACCCAGCCCAGCAGTCCCATCCGCGCGAGCGGGTCGATCTTCCGCCTGCCGTACGCCCCTTCGGCGATGGTCGCGACGATCGCCTCGCGCACCCCGTCCCGGATCGCCTGCACCTCGGTGTCGAAACCGACGCCGCCGCTGACGATCGTGCGGTACGCGGCATGGTTGTGCTCGGCGTAGCGCAGATAGCCGTCGATCGTGCGGTGGACCCGCTCCACCGGCGGGAGTTCCAGGCCGCCGGCCGCGAAGGTGACCAGGTCGGCGACCGAATCCTGGACGATGGCCAGGTAGTAGCCGCGCTTGGAGTGGAAGTAGTAGTAGATCAGCCCTTTGGCGACATGCGCCTGCCGGGCGATGTCGTCCATCGACAGCGCGTCGTACGACGTGTCGGCGAACAACCTGCGCCCGATGGCGATGAGTTCGGCGCGGCGCGCCAGCGAACGCTCGGTGCCGCGCGCCCGGGGGCGGGCCGCGTCGCGCTGTTGACTGATCTTCACTGTCGACCCTGGTTCCAACGGGCGGCGGGACACCCGCAGTATGTCAGGTCGCCGTGTGGGTCAGTTCACAACAGACCGAGCTGAGTCACGAGCATGGCGAGCACCACGACGAGCGTCCAGCCCATGACGTGCTCGACGATCTTCGGGCCGTCGTCCTTGGGTCCGCCGGTGCGAACGCGGGCGGCAGTGGCTGAGTGTGCGGTCATGGCGTCTCGCTGTGTGTCGTGCGTGCAGTGGACTCTCCCCCACGGCTCCCCCGCCGATCCGTCCACCTTGCCACTCCTGGCGGCTTTTGCGGCGGAGACGTTGGTCACAGCCGACGGCCCCCGGAGTGGATCCGGGGGCCGTCACGGGCCGGTTCAGCGCACGCCCACCGCCGCGAGCGCCATGCGCTGGCGCGGGGTCGGACGGGCCGGGAAGTAGAGGTAGCAGACCCCGCCGGTGCCGGAGACGACCTTGCCGGAGGCGTTGTACCGCTTGGTCCTGAGCCAGATGTTCTCCCACTCGCGCCGCCGGTAGACGCGTCGCACCGCCTCGTTGCTCGGCGAGGCGGGGTCGTTGGCGATCACATCGCCGTCGGCGGTGAAGCCGATCACGGTCATCAGGTGGCCGGAGGTGCCGTAACCGGCTCCCGTCAGCTCCGACGCGAGGAACGACTGGGACGTTATGGCCGGGATCCCGGCGGCGATCAGCGTCTCCAGGTCGGTGAGCGAGCCGAGCCGGGTGACCACGCCCTGCAGGCCCTTGAAGGTCGCGGCGTAGGCGGCGTTGAAGGGCCAGTTGCCGCAGCCCGCGTACTGGTAGTCGTAGGTGTACCGGGCGGCATGGCACACCTGCGGGTCGGCGTAGCTCGGATCGACCCAGGCCAGCTGCTCCTCGCTGAGCCGGCCGCCCCAGTACTCGATGATCATCTGCGAGGAGGTGGGGCTGCACCAGGCCTCGCCGCCGTTGTCGTACTCCGGGTACTGGCCCTTGTGGATCTCCTGCGAGTACCTCGGGACGATCAGCTCCTCGGCCAGGCCGGGTGTCGAGGCGGGGACGGTGAAGCGGTCGGGCACGTCGGAGCCCATGGCGCCGAGCCGCCACACGGTGGGGGTGAGCTCGGTGCCGGGCTTGCGGTACAGGGTCAGGCGCAGTCGGTACGAGGTGAGGCGCAGGCCGGTGGCCGGGTCGTCCACGGCGAAGGTGTCCGTCCAGACGGTGCTCCGGCCGTCGGTCTGGTCGTCCACCGAGGTCCGCCGGATGTCCTGGTCGCCGGCCGCCCAGCGGCCCATCACGTACCAGGGCGTGTCCGTGCCGTCGGAGTAGGTGCCGCGCAGTTCGACCTGGAGCCAGGTGCCGGCCGGGGTGTGCGCGTTCCAGGAGGCGATGGCCTCGGTGGAAGGGACGGCGAGCCGGTGGACCGGGGAGGTCCAGGTCGCGTACT
Organism: Streptomyces sp. KR55; assembly: GCF_052245645.1. NCBI lineage: Bacteria > Bacillati > Actinomycetota > Actinomycetes > Kitasatosporales > Streptomycetaceae > Streptomyces > Streptomyces sp. KR55. The sequence continues at coordinate 6,927 of NZ_JBQQCE010000104.1, forward strand.
CCCAGGTGGAGGTCTTGCCGGTGTGCGGGTCGCGATAGTCGACGGTGCCCGCCGGGGTGGCGATCACGACGCCGGGGCGGGCGCCGGCGACGGCACGGGTGCCCTGGGCGGTGCCGCCGCGCCAGTCGGTGTACGTCGTCCAGGCGCGGTTGTCGACGGAGCGGGCGGTGGTCCGGGCGGGGCCGGCCGCGGGGGTGTCCGGCTGGGGTCCGGGGTTGTCCGGACGGGTTCCGGCGACGGCCACCGCCGGGCCCGCACTGCCCGCGACGGCGGCGGCGACCGCGGCGGCCAAGAGGGTTCTGCGGGACGGCTGTTCGGCTCTGCTCATGGGCGGAAGACTCCCAGGGTCCGAGTCGGGGGCTGGTCCAGTGCACAGTTGCGTGCGCCAACTATGGCCGTGGGCGGCCGGTACTGCCAGCACTTCGGGGCATGCCGCGCCCATCAATATTGGTCAGGACCACTGGCATGACCTGGTTCGGAGCACCGCCTGAGCGCGGGGCATGATGGGGGCGTGTCGCCCTCCGGCCCCGCCCCGCACCCCGCGCTGCACGACCTCGCCCGCAGGCTGCACGCCCTGCCCCCGTCCTGCGGCCCCGTCCGCCTGATCGGTGTCGACGGTCACGCGGGCTCCGGAAAGACCACGTTCGCCGGGCAGTTGGCCGAGGTGCTGGGCGGCGCGCCGGTGCTGCACCTCGACGACATCGCCAGCCACGACGAACTGTTCGCCTGGACCGGCCGGCTGCTGCCCCAGGTGATCGAGCCGCTGCGCCGCGGCGAGACGGCGCACTACGCCCCCTACGACTGGCGGGCCCGGCACTTCGGACCGCCCCGCCCGCTGCCGCCCGCCCCGGTGGTCCTGGTCGAGGGCGTCGGCGCGGGCCGGCGCGCCCTGCGCCCCCATCTGGCGCAGCTGCTGTGGCTGGAGCTGCCCCACGAGGAGGCCTGGGCGCGCGGGCAGTCGCGCGACGGGGCGGAACAGCGCGAATTCTGGGCCGGGTGGGTCGTGGCGGAGCGGCGGCATTTCGCCGAGGATCCCTCGCGACCGTTTGCCGACCTGCTGGTGCGGCAGGTGATGGAGGGGTACGAGGTACTCCCGGGGCCCGCCGGACCTACTGGTCCGGACCGGCGAGTCACGCACGGTGACGGACCATCCGCAATGTGCTGAACTTGTGAAGACCCCTGCGGCGGAACTTGGCCGAGTGCCTCAACTCGGCTTGACCGGGGGCCCGTACAGGACTTACGTTCTCAATGAGCGGCCGAACGAGGTCGCCGACAGACGCGAAGCCCCCGGTTGTTCCCCCGTGATCGGGGGCTTCGTTCTGTCCTCCTCCACTTCTTCCGGGCGCTCCGAAGCGTGATCCCCTCACCCTCGGTCACCATGCGCAGTGTGCGCCCCCTCTGCTCCCACCTCGCCGAACGGCCAGTGCGGCACCCTTCGGCGGGCACCGACCCGCGGGTACGATGCCCTCGGTGCGACCTGCGGACGGCTGCTCCGCGCACCGTTGCAACTCCGGTCCGCGGCACAGCGGTTGGACCGAGTCGGTCGGCGGGCGACGGCCCGGCGGCGAACCAGCGGGGGCAGGTTTGTGGGGGGACGTGATGGACTTCGGCACGCAGGGCCCCGAGGCCCCTGCCGACCTCGCCTGGCTGCGAGGCGTGGACGCCTACACGATGGGCGCGTATCCGCAGGCGGAGGAGGAGTTCCGGACCGCGGTACGGCTGGATCCCGGGATGGCCGACGGCTGGCTGGGGCTGCACGCGCTGCGCGTGGACACGACGACCGCGCTGCTCAGGATGTTCCGCCACCGTGAGCGCTTCGGGGAACAGCGCAGCCGGCACCGCCGCACGCTCAACTCCTGGTACTGGCTGGGCTGGTGGGTGCAGCCCGTGCTGGAGAGCCCGCGCGATCTGCTGCTCGCGCACGCCTCGCACTGGCTGGACGGCCGCCACGTCCCGGAACTCGATCGCGCGCTCGCCGGTCTGCCGCCCGTCGACACCGATCCGCAGGTGCGCTTCCTGCATGCCTGCCGGGCCTATCTGGTGAAGGACTGGGAGCAGTTGGTGCGGCACACCGACCCGCTGCTGGGCGATCCCCTGCTCGGCATCGAGGCCGGTCTGTTCGGCGGCATGGCCCGGGTCCGCCTCGAGATGTACGGACAGGCCGAACCGCTGCTGTCGGCGGCCCTGATGCGCTGCCGCAGCGAGCAGCCGCAGCGCAAGGAGCTGCGCTACTGGCTGGCCCGCGCCCACGAGGGCACCGGCCGCTCGGCCGCCGCGCTCCCGCTGTACCGGGCGGTGCACCGCGTCGACCCCGCGTTCATGGACACCTCGGCCCGGCTGGCGGCGATCGCCGAGGGGGACGGGTACGACGACGCCACCGACCTCGCCGCGATCGCCCTCGCCGGGACCGGGCAGGACAGCCTGGACGGCCCCGACGGACTCGATCCGCTCTACGGCAGCGAGGGCCGGGACCTCAAGCTCTCCGAGCCCGGTCTGCCGCCGACCGGGCCCCCGCCGTCGGTCAGCGACCCGGCGGTGCGGGAGAAGAACACCGGGCCTGCGCCGTCGCTGCCCGCCGGACCGACCGACCCCGCATTACTCGAGGAGGCGCTCGCCGAGCTCGAGCGCATGGTGGGCCTGGAGCCGGTGAAACGCCAGGTCAAAGCGCTGTCCGCGCAGTTGAACATGGCCCGGCTGCGGGCCGGGCAGGGGCTGCCTGTCCAGCCGCCGAAGCGGCACTTCGTCTTCTCCGGCCCCTCCGGCACCGGCAAGACCACGGTCGCCCGCATCCTGGGCCGGGTCTTCTACGCCCTCGGCCTGCTCGGCGGTGACCATCTCGTGGAGGCCCAGCGCGCCGACCTGGTCGGCGAGTACCTGGGGCAGACCGCCGTGAAGGCCAACGAACTGATCGACTCCGCGCTCGGCGGTGTGCTGTTCGTCGACGAGGCGTACTCGCTCTCCAACTCCGGTTACGGCAAGGGCGACGCGTACGGCGACGAGGCGCTCCAGGTGCTGCTGAAGCGGGCCGAGGACAACCGTGACCACCTCGTGGTGATCCTGGCCGGCTATCCGGAGGGCATGGACCGCCTCCTCGCCGCCAACCCCGGCCTGTCCTCCCGTTTCACCACCCGCGTCGACTTCCCGTCGTACCGGCCCCTCGAGCTCACCGCGATCGGCGAGGTGCTGGCCGCGGAGAACGGGGACGTGTGGGACGAGGAGTCCCTGGACGAGCTGCGGTCGATCGCGGGTCACGTCGTCGACCAGGGGTGGATCGACGAGCTGGGCAACGGGCGGTTCCTGCGGACGCTGTACGAGAAGAGCTGCGCGTACCGGGATCTGCGGTTGTCGGCGTATCCGGGGGCGTTGTCGCGGGATGATTTGTCGACTCTGCGGTTGCCGGATCTGATGCAGGCGTATGGAGAGGTCCTGTCGGGTCGGGGGCCGCAGGATCCGTCGGCCATGTAACCCTCGTAGCTGCGGGCAGTCGTGCCTCCCCCAGTGCCTTAAGGGCCTGGGGGGACCCCCAGGGCGGCACGGGTGGGCGATGGGGGTCCCCCGCTCATGGGGGTCCCCCCGCGCGAGCGAAGCCGAGCGTGGGAGAGAAGCCGAGAGCGGGGGAGGCACCCCGCTGGCGCGGGTGAGCGAGACCCTGCCCGCACCAGCACCGGGCACCGCTCAGCCGGCCAGCACCTCCTCCGGCGAACTGCCCCGCGGCTCCGGCATCTCCCGATGCGCCGGATCACGCACCTCCCCCACCAGCAGCTCCAGTACGTCCTCCAGCGCCACCAGCCCCAGCACCTTGCCCGCCCCGTCCGCCACCTGCGCAAGATGCGTGGCGGCCCGGCGCATCACGGTCAGCGCGTCGTCCAGCGCAAGCTCGGACCGCAACGTCGTCATGGGCCGCCAGAGATGCTGCGGAACCGCCCGTTCGGAGTCCTCGAGGTCGAGTACGTCCTTCACGTGCAGGTACCCCATGAAGGCGCCGTTCTCCGCGGCCACCGGAAAGCGGGAGTAGCCGGTGCGGGCGGTCAGCTCGATGATCCGGCCCGGGGTGACCGAGGGGCTGACCGTGATCAGCGACTCACGTCGGAGGAGGACGTCGGTGACCGGGCGGGAGCCCAGCTCCAGGGCGTCCTCCAGGCGCTCGGCCTCCTCGGGGTCGAGGAGGCCGGCCTGGCCGGAGTCCTCCACGAGCCGGTTGAGCTGCTCGCTGGTGAAGACCGCCTCCACCTCGTCCTTGGGCTCGACACGGAACAGCCGCAGGACGGCCCGGGAGCAGGCGCCGAGGGCGACCGTGATCGGCCGGCACAACCGGGCGAAGGCGACCAGGCCCGGGCTGAGCCACAGCGCCGCCTTCTCCGGAGCCGCCATCGCCAGGTTCTTCGGGACCATCTCGCCGATGACCAGGTGGAAGAAGACGACGGTGGCGAGGGCGATGACATACCCCAGCGGGTGCACCATCGCGTGCGGCAGGTGGATCCACTCGAAGACCGGTTCCAGCAGATGGGCCACCGTCGGTTCGGCGACCGCGCCCAGGGTCAGCGAGCAGACGGTGATGCCGAACTGTGCGGCGGCCATCATCTGCGGCAGCCGCTCCAGGCCGTACAGCACCTGCCGGGCCCGGGCGGTGCCGAGCGGCTCGATCTGGCTGCGGCGCACCGAGACCAGTGCGAACTCGGCGCCCACGAAGAAGCCGTTGGCGAGTACGAGCAGCGCGGCGAACAGGAGTTGGAGCACGCTCATCGCACGGCCTCCATGACAGGGGCGGTGCGCACGATGCGTACCCGCTCGGCGCGGTAGTGCCCGACCTGGCGCACGGCCAGCCGCCAGCCGGGGAGTTCGGCCCGGTCGCCGACGGCCGGGATCCGGCCGAGCAGGTCGGCGACCAGTCCTGCGACCGTCTCGTACGGGCCCTCGGGCACGTCGAGGCCGATGCGCCGCAGGACGTCGACGCGACAGCTGCCGTCGGCGTCCCAGGCGGGGCGGCCGTCCTCCGGCGGGGCGGCGGCGAGTTCGGGCTGTTCGTCGAGCACGTCGTCGTGCTCGTCACGTACCTCGCCGACGATCTCCTCGACGATGTCCTCCAGGGTGACCACGCCGGCCGTGCCACCGTACTCGTCGACGACGACCGCGATCGGCTGCTCGCTGCGCAGTAGGGCGAGCAGTGGCAGGACCGGCAGTGTCTCCGGGACGAGCAGCGGTGGCCGGGCGATCCGGCCCACGGGGGTGCGCAGCCGCTCGGAGGACGAGACGGCCAGGGCGTCCTTGAGGTGGACCATGCCGACGATTTCGTCGATCTTCTCCCGGTAGACGGGGAAGCGGGACAGACCGGTGGCGCGGGTCAGGTTGACCACGTCCGCGGCGGTCGCCGAGGACTGGAGCGCGCTCACCTTCACGCGCGGGGTCATGACGTGCTGTGCGGTCAGCTCGCCGAGCGACAGCGTCCGTACGAAGAGGTCCGCGGTGTCCTGTTCCAGGGCACCTGCGCGTGCGGAGTGCCGGGCCAGGGAGACGAGTTCGCCGGGGGTACGGGCGGAGGCCAGCTCCTCGGTGGGCTCGACACCCAGGGCGCGGACCAGGCGGTTGGCGACGGCGTTCAGTGCGGCGATCACCGGCCGGAACACGCGCGCGAAGACATGCTGCGGGCCCGCGACGAAGCGTGCGACCTGCAGCGGCCGGGACACCGCCCAGTTCTTGGGTACAAGTTCGCCGACCACCATCTGCACGGCCGAGGCCAGCAGCATGCCGACGACGACGGCCACGCCGGGCACGGCGCCCTCGGGTATGCCGACGGCCGTGAACGGACCGTCCAGCAGCCGGGCGAGCGCCGGTTCGGCGAGCATGCCGACGACGAGGGAGGTGATGGTGATGCCGAGCTGGGTGCCGGAGAGCTGGAAGGACAGTTCCTTCAGCGACTCGACGACCCGATGGGCGCGTCGGTCGCCCTCGGCGGCGGCCTTCTCGGCGTCCGGGCGGTCGACCGTCACCAGGCCGAACTCGGCGGCCACGAAGAAGCCGTTGGCGAGAATGAGCAGGAACGCGGCTGCCAGGAGCAGCAGAGGGATGGTCATGATGCCGCCGCCCGTGCGCTATGTCGGCAGGGGGCGGCGCAGGTACTGCAGGACGATCCGTCCATCGCCGGAGGGAGTCACTCCTCGGGTAGCAGGAACCCCTGTGCACCGGCCGGCACCACAGGGGCGGAGGCGCAACGGGAACGCCTCCGCCAACAGATTAATCAAGACACCGGCCGATACGGCAGGGTGAACGGCCCGGAGTCGGCCCGAGTCAGCTGTGATGTTGCTCGGCCCGGGCCTCGACCAGCGCTCGCAGGGCCCGGGCGTCGGCGATGGCGTGCTGCTTGGCGATGCCCGGCTGGATGCCGATGGCGGCCAGGCTGGTGCCGTCGCTGAGGTCGAGGAACACCCAGGGGTCGCCGACCCGCAGATGCACCTGGACGATTTCCGCCCAGGCCAGCCGACGCGTACTGGCGAAGTTGACGACCGTGACGCCGGATTCGTCGGCGACGACCTTCGGCCGGGCCAGCACCAGCACCACCGCCGACAGAAGCGCCGCGGTGAGAACGAAGCTGAGCCGCTCGGCCGTGCTGAGCCGGTCCAGCAGCAGCGCGACCAGCGATACGGTCACGAAGATCGCGACGGCCGCGGTGAGCAGCACGGCGCGGGTGCGGCCCGGCCGGAAGGTGACGGGCAGCTCGGGAAGAGGGGTCGAGTCCGACATGGGTGTGGCGCCCCTCAGAGACGGCAGGCGTGGATGGCGGTGGTCAGGATGGCCCGCGCGCCGATGGCGTACAGATCGTCCATGATCCGCTGGGCGTCCTTGGACGGCACCATGGCGCGGACCGCGACCCAGCCCTCGTTGTGCAGCGGCGAGATGGTCGGGCCCTCCAGGCCGGGGGTGATGGCGACGGCCTGTTCCAGGTGCTCGGCGCGGCAGTCGTAGTCCATCATCACGTACGTCCGGGCCACCAGGACGCCCTGCAGTCGGCGCAGGAACTGCTGCACCTTGGGCTCCTCGGTGTCCGCCCCGACCCGCCGGACGACGATGGCCTCGGACTTCATGATCGGCTCGCCGATGACCTCCAGGCCCGCGTTGCGCAGCGAGGTGCCGGTCTCGACGACGTCCGCGATGACCTCGGCGACGCCGAGTTCGATGGCGGTCTCGACGGCGCCGTCGAGGTGGACGACGGAGGCGTCGATGCCGTTGTCGGCGAGGTGCTTGGCGACGATGCCCTCGTACGAGGTGGCGACGGTGCTGCCGTTCAGGTCCTCCACGCCGTTCGCCGTGCCGGGCCTGGTGGCGTAGCGGAAGGTGGAGCGGGCGAAGCCGAGCGGGAGGATCTCCTCGGCGTTGGCTCCGGAGTCGATCAGCAGGTCGCGGCCGGTGATGCCGATGTCGAGGCGGCCGGAGGAGACGTAGATCGCGATGTCGCGGGGGCGGAGGTAGAAGAACTCGACCTCGTTCTCCGGGTCGACGATCCGCAGTTCCTTGGTCTCCCGGCGCTGCTGGTAGCCGGCCTCATGCAGCATCTCCGCCGCAGGGCCGGACAGTGAACCCTTGTTGGGGACGGCGATGCGCAGCATGAGGTCGGCTTCCTTTGCGTGAGAGGTGCGAGTGGGGGTGTATGGCTCAGAGGTGGGCGTAGACGTCGTCCAGGGAGATCCCGCGGGCGACCATCATCACCTGGACGTGGTACAGCAGCTGCGAGATCTCCTCGGCGGCCGCTTCCTTGCCCTCGTACTCGGCGGCCATCCAGACCTCGGCGGCCTCCTCGACGACCTTCTTGCCGATGGCATGGACGCCCTTCCCGACCAGCTCTGCGGTGCGGGAAGTGGCGGGGTCGCCGTTGGCGGCCTTGTGCTGGAGCTCGGTGAAGAGCTCCTCGAACGTCTTCTTGGACATGGTGGCGCCCACTTTACGCGGTGTACCGGGCGGCCTAACGCCATGGTTCAGATACTGAGCGGAGGGTGGCCGCCGTGGCCACCGCCGCCGTCACCGCCTCGTGGCCCTTGTCCTCGTTGGAGCCGGGCAGACCCGCGCGGTCCAGGGCCTGCTCCTCGGTGTCGCAGGTCAGCACGCCGAAGCCGACGGGGACGCCGGTGTCGACGGAGACCTGGGTGAGGCCTTGGGTGACGCCCTGGCACACGTACTCGAAGTGGGGGGTGCCGCCGCGGATGACGACGCCGAGGGCGACGATCGCGTCGTAGCCCCGGCCGGCGAGGACCTTGGCGACGACGGGCAGCTCCCAGCTGCCGGGGACCCGGAGCAGGGTCGGCTCGTCGATGCCGAGGTCGTGCAGGGCGCGCAGGGCGCCGTCGACCAGACCGTCCATCACCTTCTCGTGCCACTGCGCCGCGATGACGGCGACCCGCAGGTCACCCACATTGCGTACGGACAGTTCCGGTGCGCCCTTGCCGCTCACGTTCTCGTGTCTCCTCGCTGTTCGCTTACTGGTTGCTGCAGGTGGACACGGCAGGCGTGTCCAGCCACGGCAGGTCGTGCCCCATCCGGTCCCGCTTGGTGCGCAGGTAGCGGAGGTTGTGCTCGCCCGCCTGGACGGGCATCGGCTCGCGGTCGGTGACCTCGATGCCGTGCCGGACGAGCGCGTCGGTCTTCTCGGGGTTGTTGGTCATCAGGCGCACGCTGCGGACTCCGAGGTCCGTCAGGATCTGCGCGCCGGCGGCGTAGTCCCGGGCGTCGGCGGGCAGGCCGAGTTCCAGGTTGGCGTCGAGGGTGTCGCGGCCACGCTCCTGCAGCTCGTACGCCCTGAGCTTCGACAGCAGCCCGATGCCGCGGCCCTCGTGCCCGCGCAGGTAGACGACGACTCCCCGGCCCTCGGCCTGGATGCGCTCGAGGGCCGTCTCCAGCTGGGGGCCGCAGTCGCAGCGCAGGGAGTGGAAGACGTCGCCGGTGAGGCATTCGGAGTGGACGCGGACGAGAACGTTCTCGCCGTCGCCGATCTCACCGTGCACCAGGGCGATGTGCTCGACGCCGTCGACGGTGGAACGGTAGCCGTACGCCGTGAAGGTGCCGTGGGCGGTGGGGAGCTGCGTCTGTGCCTCGCGGCGGACGGTGGGCTCGGAGGTGCGGCGGTAGGCGATCAGGTCCTCGATGGAGATGATCGTCAGGCCGTGCTTGCGGGCGAACGGGACGAGTTCGGGCAGGCGCAGCATCTGGCCGTCCTCGCCGGCGATCTCGACGATGGCGCCGGCCGGGCGCAGGCCCGCGAGGCGGGCGAGGTCGACGGCGGCCTCCGTGTGTCCGTTGCGGACCAGGACGCCGCCGGGCTTGGCGCGCAGCGGGAAGATGTGGCCGGGGCGGACCAGGTCGGCGGGCTCCGCCGTGCCGCTCGCGAGCAGCTGAAGGGTGGTCGCCCGGTCGGATGCGGAGATTCCGGTGCTCACTCCATGGGCGGCCGAGGCGTCCACGGAGACCGTGAACGCGGTCTTCATCGACTCGGTGTTCTCCTCGACCATCTGCGGGAGGCGCAGCCGGTCCAGTTCCGCACCCTCCATGGGGGCGCAGATCAGGCCGCGGCACTCGCTCATCATGAAGGCGACGATCTCGGGGGTCGCCTTCTCGGCGGCGATGACGAGGTCGCCCTCGTTCTCCCGGTCCTCGTCGTCGACGACCACGACCGGGCGGCCGGCCGCGATGTCGGCGATGGCCTGCTCGATCGGGTCGAGGGTGAAGTCGTCGATGTCGTCGGTGCTGTAGAGGATCGGGGCCGCGCTCATGCCGGCGCTCCTTCCAGGACGGGCCGCGCGTCCTTGCGGGAGCGCAGCCACCAGTCGCGCATGCCCCACAGGACGAGTGCGCCGTAGATGACGTAGACGAAGCCGGAAAAGGCGTAGCCGTTGGCGAAGTTGAGGGGCACGCCGACCAGGTCGACGAGCAGCCAGGCGAACCAGAACTCGACCATCCCGCGTGCCTGGGCGTACATGGCGACGATGGTGCCGACGAAGATGTAGGCGTCCGGCCAGGGGTCCCAGGACAGGGTCGGGTAGGCGGTGAAGAGCAGGGCCACGGCGACCGTACCGGCGACGGCCGCGGCGATCATCGCGCCGCGCTCGCGCCAGGTGGCGAAGCGTACGGAGACACGGCCGTCCGCGGCCCGGCCCTTGCCGCGGTTCCACTGCCACCAGCCGTACAGCGCGACGGCCATGACGACGACCTGCTTGCCGGCGCTGCCGGTGAGGTGGCCGTAGAACGCCGCGAAGAGGACGAGGCCGGACAGGAACTGCACCGGCCAGGTCCACAGGGAGCGCCGCCAGCCGAGGGCGAGGGTGATGAGGCCGAGGACGTTGCCGACCATGTCCGACCAGATGATGTGCTGGCCGAAGAGGACGAACGCCTCGGAGTTGAGCCAGTTCACTTGGCCGCCCCCTGGGCGCCCAGGAGCCGCTCGACGTACTTGGCGATGACGTCGACCTCGAGGTTGACCGGGTCGCCGGGCCGCTTCAGGCCGAGGGTGGTCAGGGCGAGGGTGGTGGGGATCAGACTGACGGTGAAGTGGTCGGAGCCCGCCTCGACGACGGTGAGGCTGATGCCGTCGACGGTGATGGAGCCCTTCTCGACGACATAGCGCGCGAGGTCCGCGGGGAGGGAGACCTTCACGATCTCCCAGTTCTCGGACGGCTTGCGTTCCAGAACGGTGCCGGTGCCGTCGACATGGCCCTGCACGATGTGCCCGCCGAGGCGGGCGCCCACGGCGGTGGGGCGTTCGAGGTTGACGCGGGATCCGACGGTGAGGACACCGAGGCTGGAGCGGTCGAGGGTCTCGGCCATGACATCGGCGGTGAACTCGTCGCCTTCGTGGTCGACGACCGTGAGACAGACGCCGTTGACGGCGATGGAGTCGCCGTGCTTCGCGCCCTCGGTGACGACGGGGCCGCGCAGCCGGAAGCGGGAGGCGTCGCCGAGACTCTCGACGGCGGTGACCTCGCCCAGCTCTTCGACGATTCCGGTAAACACTTCCCGGGTCCTCCTGCCTCTTCGGGCACGGACTCCGGGGCTGTCGCTGGACGACAGAATGTACGGGCTATGGCACCGAGGGCGACGCCGGACAGAACCCGCCCTTGCTGGACGAGCCGATACGGCGGCGCGCACGAATGCCCGCCCGCCGCGCACTGCCTCCCATCCGGACTTTAACCGTCGGTCCAGGAATTTCACCTGGTCAACCGGCCGCTGGAAGCGACCGGGTCGCGGACTGTAACCGCCGGTTCGGACTTTCACCGACCCCGGAGTGCGCTGCTTCTGGTACAGGGCAAGTGTGCCACGCCGGATCGACGTCCATACGGGCGATGGGTGTGGAGTGGCTCACAGGTCATGTCACTGGACTTCTCGGCCGACCGAAGATGGCGTCAACTCCGGCGTGGCCGCACCGGTTTGAAAATTGGTTTACACCCATTGACGCACTGGTCTAGTCCTCTCTAGGGTCTGCGCAAGCGGGCCCCGGCGGCGGTGACGACGGCCCTTGCCCGCCGCCGGGCCTCGCCACGGCGCACGCACGTGTTCTGGCAGGGTGGCCGCATGACGCGCGCGATCGCCGACGAGTTCGAGAGCCACCGTCCCCGGCTGTTCGGGCTGGCCTACCGCATGCTGGGCTCCGCCCACGAGGCCGAGGACACCGTCCAGGACGCGTATCTGCGGTTCAGCGGCGCCGACCGCGCGGACATCGAGCAGCCCGCGGCCTGGCTCGCCAAGGTCGTCACCAACCTCTGCCTCACCCGGCTGACCTCCGCGCGGGCCCGGCGCGAGCAGTACGTCGGGACCTGGCTGCCGGAGCCCGTGGTCACCTCCGACGGCGCCCTCGGCCCCCTGGAGTCGGCCGAGCAGCGCGACGCCGTGTCCATGGCGATGCTGGTCCTGCTGGAGCGGCTGACACCCACCGAGCGTGCCGTGTACGTGCTGCGGGAGGCGTTCGGCTACGGGCACCGGGAGATCGCCGGCGCACTCGACCTGAGCGAGGCGAACTGCCGCCAGCTGTACCGCAGGGCCGTGCAGCGCGTCGCGGCCGAGGAGAGCCGGTTCGACGCGCCGCCCGAGCTGCAGGAGGAGCTCGTGGCGACGTTCGTCACGGCGGCCCGGGACGGTGATCTGTCCGGCCTGGAGAAGCTGCTCGCGGCCGATGTGACCTGGTGGAGCGACGGCGGCGGCAAGGTCACCGCGGCCCTGCGGCCGATCGAGGGGCGCGAGAAGGTGCTGCGCTTCCTGGCGGGCGGGCCCCGCACGTTCGCGGCCGGCCTGGACTTCGCGATGGCCGAGATCAACGGCGCGGACGGGCTGGCCGTCTGGGCGGGCGACACGCTGGTCGCGGTGGTGTCGGTCGAGCTGCGCGACGGGCTGATCGCCGACCTGCGGGCCGTGGTGAATCCGGACAAGCTGGAATTTGTACGAGGTCAGCTCGCGCGTGCCTGATCGTCCCCGGCGCGGTTGTCACATTCCCCGAGGGCTACCGGGTCACAGCTGACGAAGGGCGCTCCACCTGGGAGCGCACGGCGTCCGAAGGAGCTGAACAGCATGACCACGATCCTGGTGACCGGCGGTACCGGAACGCTCGGCCGGATCCTCACCGAGCGGTTGCGCGCGGACGGGCACGAGGTGCGGGTGCTCAGCCGGCATGCGCAGCCGTACGCGGTCGATCTGCGTGAGGGGGGCAGCGGTCTGGACGCGGCCGTCGAGGGCGTGGACACGATCGTGCACTGCGCGACCTCGCCGCGCGGCGGCGACGAGGAGGCGGCCGCGCATCTGATCGCGGCGGCGCGCCGGGCCGGCGTGGGCCACCTGGTCTACATCTCGATCGTCGGGATCGACCGGGTGCCGTTCGGTTACTACAAGACCAAGCTCGCCGTGGAGCGGCTGATCGAGGAATCGGGACTGGGCTGGACCGTACTGCGCACGACCCAGTTCCACGACCTGCTGGCCCAGGTGTTCGACATTCTGGCCAAGCCGCCGGTCATGCTGCTGCCGGCCGGCGTGAACGACCAGCCGATCGAGGTCGCGGAGGTCGCGGGCCGACTCGCGGAGCTGGCGGCGGGGGCACCGGCGGGGCGGGTCGAGGACATGGGCGGCCCCGAGGTAAGGACCTTCGACTCGCTGGCCCGCGCCTATCTCAAGGCCACCGGTCGGCGTCGGGCGGTGGTGAGCGTGCCGCTGTGGGGCAAGGCGTACCGCGGCTTCCGCAACGGCGGCCACCTCACGCCGGAACGGGCCGTGGGGAAGGGCACGTTCGAGGAGTACCTGGCGACACGCTTCGGTGCGGGACGCGGAATCTAAGGCCTGTCCGGGGGTGCGAACAGTTCGTCCTGGGCCCGGTCGCGTGCGGTCAGCAGCGCGCCGCGCAGCACCGCGCCGCCGCCCAGGACACCGGCCCGCACCTCCGTGGCCAGCGGCGACATCCGCCGCAGCCGCTGCTCGACCCGCCCGGCGAGGACGTCACCCCCGGCCTGTCCCACCTCACCGCCGAGCACCACACAACCGGGGTCCAGGACGGCGACGACGGAGGCGACGCCGACGGTCAGGCGGTCCGCGAGGGCGTCGAGGAAGGGGGCGGCGTCGGAAACGCCGGAGGACACGGCCGCCACCGCGTCCCGCACCAACGCCGCCGCCACCGGCTCACCACCCCCCGCCGAGCCGACCACCCCGTGCTCCCCCGCCAGCCGGGCGATCGCCGCCGACCCGGCCAGGGAGTGAAAGCCGCCCTCGCAGTCGGTGGCCGACGGCAGGCCGGCCGTCCCCGGCACCGGAAGGAACCCGATCTCTCCGGTGCCGCCGGAGGCCCCGCGGCGCAGCGTCCCCTCCAGGACCACCGCGGCACCGGTGCCGTGGCCGAGCCACAGCAGCACGAACGTGTCCCGGTCCCGGGCCGCACCGTCCCGCTGCTCGGCCAGGGCGGCGAGGTTGGTCTCGTTCTCGACGATGACGCGGGCGTCGGGGAGCCGTTCCTGCAGGGCGGCGACCAGGCGGCGGTGCCACTCGGGCAGGCCGGAGGAGTCGCGGAGTTCGCCGGTGGCCGGGTCGATCAGGCCGGGGGCGCCGATGCCGAGGGTGTGCAGTTGGTCGACGCCCGCCTCTTTCGCCACGCGTTCGACGAGGGCGACCGCCTGCTCCACCGCGGGCCCGGTCCCCGTGTCGCCGTCGATCGGCACGGACGCCTCGGCGAGCACCCGGCCGACCAGGTCGGACACGACCACGGAGACACCCTCGGTGCGCACGTCGAGCGCGGCCAGGTAGGCCCGGTCGGCGACGATCCCGTACAGCTTGGCGTTGGGTCCGCGCCGCTGTTCCCCCGCCTCTCCGACCACGGCGATCAGACCGGAGGCGGTGAGGCGTTCGACGAGGTCGGCGACGGTCGGCCGGGACAGCCCGGTCAGCTGCTTCAACTGCCCCGCCGTCAACGGGCCCTCCTGCTGCAGCAGTCGCAGGGCGAGCCGGTCGTTGATGGCCCGGGCGGTGCTGGGGGTTGCGGGCATGCCGGGATCCTTCCAGACGGCGGGGCCGCACGACGTACGGCCGCCGGAATCCCCTATCTATCAGGCAGGGTCCCTGATAGTTTACGCGGCGGACAAGGCGAGGCCGAGACGCGACAAGGGGCGGGAACATGAGTGACGTGGTCCACGAGCACCGCGAGGTGAAGCGCGCACGGTACGCCGTGGCCGCCGTGTTCGCCGTGCACGGCGCCGTCACCGGCTCCTTCGCGACCCGCGTGCCGTGGATCCAGGACCACGCCTCGGTGAGCGCGGGCCAGTTGGGCCTCGCGCTGGCCTTCCCGGCGCTCGGGGCGTCCGTCGCGATGCCGCTCGCGGGCCGGATCAGCCACCGCTTCGGCGCCCGCACCGCGCTGCGCGGACTGCTCTCCCTGTGGACGCTGGCGCTGGTCCTGCCCTCCCTCTCGCCCAACCTGCTCACGCTCTGCCTGGCCCTGTTCGTCTACGGCGCCACGGCGGGCATGGCGGACGTCGCCATGAACGCGCTCGGTGTGGAGGTCGAGAACCGTCTCGGCAAGTCGATCATGTCCGGCCTGCACGGCATGTGGAGCGCGGGCGCGCTGGTCGGCTCGGCCGGCGGCACGCTCGCCGCGCATCTGGGCTCGGACGCCCGGCTGCATCACGCTCTGGCGGCCGCGGTCCTGACCCTGCTGGGCCTGGTGGCGTGCCACTGGGTGCTGGACCTGCAGCCGACCGAGGACGAGGAACCGCCGCCGCGGTTCGCGCTGCCGCCGAAGTCGGCGGTGCTGATCGGCGCGGTCGGGTTCTGCGCGGTGTTCGCGGAGGGGGCGAGCCTCGACTGGTCGGCCGTCTATCTGGAGGACGAGCTGGGGAGCTCGGCGGGGCTCGCGGCCGCCTGCACGACCGGCTTCACGCTCACCATGGCGCTCGCCCGGCTCGCGGGCGACCGTGTGGTGGACCGTTTCGGCTCCGTGCGCACGGTCCGCTGGAGCGGTGTCCTCGCGACCCTCGGCGGGCTGTTGATCGTCGTCGCCGACCATCCTGCGGTGGCGATGGCCGGGTTCGCGCTGATGGGTCTGGGCATCGCGGTGGTCGTCCCGCTGTGCTTCGCGGCGGCGGGCCGCAGCGGGCCGAACCCCAGCCAGGCCATCGCCGGTGTGGCCACCATCACGTACACCTCCGGCCTGATCGCTCCGAGTGCGATCGGCTCCCTCGCACAGGCGACGAGCCTGGTGGTGTCGTTCGGCCTGGTGACCGTCCTGTCGTGCGGACTCACGGCCTTCGCGGGCGTCCTGCGCTCGGGCGACCGGGACCGCCCGAAGGTCGGTCCGCCGAGCGCAGCAGTTCCCGACCCGCGGCCCTGAACCCGCCTCAGCCTCAGCGGGCGCTCACGTGTGCGAAGCACTCCCGGCCTGCCCTGACAATGGTCCGGACGGACTGCACGCACAACGAAAGCGACACCTCACATGGATCTCGGCGTCCGCTGGAAACTGCACGGCGACGGACGCACCCCCGCACCCGGCGCGGTGGTCCGGCCCGATGAGCGGCTGTCCTGGCCGCGCACGGCCGGGCTCGGCGCCCAGCACGTGGTGGCGATGTTCGGGGCCTCCTTCGTGGCGCCGGTCCTCATGGGCCTGGACCCCAACCTGGCGATCATGATGTCGGGCGTCGCGACGGTCGTGTTCCTGCTCGCGACCCGCGGCCGGGTACCCAGCTACCTCGGCTGCTCCCTGTCCTTCGTGGGCGTCGCCGCGGTGATCCGCGCGCAGGGCGGTACGAGTGCCACCGTGACGGGCGCGGTCTTCGTCGTCGGCGTCGCGCTGTTCCTCGTCGGTCTGGCGGTGCAGCGGTTCGGGGCGCGGATCATCCACGCGGCGATGCCGCCGATCGTCACCGGCGCGGTGGTGATGCTGATCGGCTTCAACCTCGCTCCGGTCACGGCGTCCACGTACTGGCCGCAGGACCAGTGGACGGCCCTGCTGGTGATGCTGTTCACCGGCCTGGCCGTCGTCTGTCTGCGGGGTTTCTGGTCGCGCATCGCGATCTTCCTCGGTCTGGTCTTCGGCTACGGCATCTCCTGGGCCTTCGACCGGATCTTCGGCAAGATCCACTCGGTGGACGCGAGCGGCAAGCTCACCGACCACTGGCGCCTGGACCTCTCCGGCGTCGGCCAGGCCGACTGGATCGGCCTGCCCACCTTCCACGGGCCGTCCTTCGAGTGGTCGGCGATCCTGGTCGCGCTGCCGGTCGTCATCGCGCTGGTCGCCGAGAACGCGGGCCACGTCAAGGCGGTCGGCGAGATGACCGGCGACCCCCTGGACGACAAGCTCGGTACGGCGATCTCCGCCGACGGCGTCGGCTCGATGCTCTCCACCGCGGTCGGCGGCCCGCCCAACACCACGTACTCCGAGAACATCGGTGTGATGGCGGCGACCCGCGTCTACTCGACGGCCGCCTACTGGGCCGCCGCGGGCTTCGCGCTGCTCTTCGGTCTCTGCCCGAAGTTCGGCGCGGTGGTGGCCGCGATCCCGGGCGGGGTGCTCGGCGGTATCACCGTCATCCTGTACGGCATGATCGGCCTGCTCGGCGCCCAGATCTGGATCAACGCCAAGGTGGACCTGCGCAATCCGCTCAACCTGGTGCCGGCCGCGGCGGGCATCATCATCGGCGTCGGCAATGTCTCCATGGAGTTCACCGACACCTTCTCGCTGAGCGGCATCGCGCTGGGCACGCTCGTCGTCATCACCGGCTACCACGCGCTGCGGGCCTTCGCCCCCGCCCACCTCAAGACGCAGGCACCGCTGTTGGACGAGGGCACGTCCCGCTACGACGAGGCGGCTCAGCGCGCCAAGTCGTAGGCGTACGACGGTGTGAAGGTGCCGGGCCGGCCCTTGCACCCGTCCGACTCCCCCGGCAGCTTCACCCACAGGTAGGCGTCGATCCGCTCCTCGCCGGTGTTCATGGTGGGCGCCCGGCCGATCTTCCGTCCCGCCGGATCGCACCATTCGCCGTCGGTCGGGGCGCCGTTGCCGTTGCGGCTGGTGTCGATCACGGCGCCGAGGCTCGCCGGGCCGCCCAGGGCGTCCAGCACCTGTCGGTCGTAGGCGATCTCGTCGGCCGTGCGGTGGAAGTTGGAGACGTTGCTGAAGATGCCGTCGGAGGAGGCGGGTGAAGCCGCGCCGGCCTGCTTCAGCAGCGCCGCCTGCTCGGCGGCCGGGCGCCAGCCGGAGTGGCCGGCGTCGTGGTAGACCCGCGCCCTGGGGTTGGCGGCCTTGAGGACGCGGCCCGCGCGGGCCAGGGAGGCGAAGCGGCCGGCGCGGTCGCCGGCGGAGAGACAGCCCGCCTGGGCGACGGAGTCGGGCTCCAGGACGACGATGACGTCGTCCGAGCCCAGCCCGGCGGCGAATCGGTCGATCCACGCGTCGTACGCGGCAAGGTCCGGCGCCCCGCCCTGGGAGTGGCCGCCGCAGTCGCGGTCCGGGGTGGCTTACACCACGACGACCGGCACCCGGCCCTGCTCAGAGGCG
>NZ_JBQQCE010001029.1:0-537 GCF_052245645.1 Streptomyces sp. KR55
GCGCACCGAGTCCGTCACGGTTCGTTTTGAATTGACCGAAAACGGAAGCGGGGGCTCCACGTCGGGCTCCGCGTCGGGGGCTCCACGTCGGGGCTCAGACGAGCCGTACCGGCTTCTCCGGGCGTATCCCGACCTCGGCCAGCCAGGACCGCAGGGGTGCCGGGTCGCCGTCCTCTATGAGGCTCAGCACCTTGGGGGTCAGATCGGCTGCGCGTTCGCCGTTGACCAGGAGGGACGGGCCGTCGAGCCAGTCGAGGCCGGGGGTCGCGCCGGCCGTGTCCATCGCGGCGCAGCACACCATCGCGGTGACGTGGTCGGCGAGCAGTTCGCGGGGGGTGCGTGGGGGTTGGAGCGGGAAGAGGGGGAGCGTTCCGCCGTCCCAGAGGGGGATGTCGAGGGCGGCGGCCGGTGGGCCTGCCTGGGGGGCGAGACCAGAAGCTTCCTCCCGCGCCAGCTCCGCACTGAGCCCAGCGGCCAGGGCGGCGCAGCGGGGGGTTGGGGGTGGGGGGTCGGCTATGGGCAGGGGCTCTGGGGGCT
>NZ_JBQQCE010001030.1:0-530 GCF_052245645.1 Streptomyces sp. KR55
CGGTATCGACGTGCATCGCAAGCGCTCGCAGATCGCCGTGGTGGGTCACGACGGTGCGGTGCGAGTGAACCGGAACGTGCCCAATGGCGTCCGCACCGTTCTGGGGGTCATCGGGGACCTGCCGATCGGCGCGCCCGTCGCCTTCGAGGCCGCGTTCGGCTGGGGCTGGCTGGTGGAGATGCTGGAGGACTACGGTTTTCAGCCCCATCTGGTCCATCCCTCACGGTGCAAGGCGATCGCCTCGGCCCGGTTGAAGAACGACAAGGTCGACGCTGCAACCCTCGCCCGGCTGCTGCGTGCTGATCTGCTGCCGGAAGCATGGATCGCCCCCACGGCCGTCCGGCAGCAGCGCATCCTGCTACGGCACCGGTTCCACTTGGTGCGCCTGCGTACCCTGCTGCGCAACCGCATCCACGCCGTGCTCGCCGAGCACGGTCTCGAGCGGCCCGGGGCCTGCTTCACGGCCGCAGGGCGGGCGTGGCTGGAGGGCCTGGATCTTCCGGACGCCTCGCGCACCGTCGTCGACCAGC
>NZ_JBQQCE010001031.1:0-530 GCF_052245645.1 Streptomyces sp. KR55
TCCTATCAAGCCACTGCCGCCGGCCCACGGGCGTCCCGCGGGCCGCACAATGGGACCTGGCCACCGGAAACGGGGCACCGAGTGGTCGAGCGAACCCGCGGAACTACTACCGAGCATGACATTGAGCCGAGTGGTGTAGCGGCGATCACAGTGAAAGCGCAGGTCATGGGCTGGATTAAGTACCCGCCGACTGCGCGGGCCTGACGGCCCGTCAGTCAAGGAGTGCTGCGGCGCGGCGTTGCCGATGGTGACGCGACTTTCACCAAGGCCAGCCCCATGAGCCTCCGCGCCCGTCATCGCGACCACACCCTGCCTGATGGCGAGTCAGGTGACCACGAGTTTCGGGCCGACTGATGGTGTGCGCGACCTGCATCTTCGCCGTGATCGCGGCTACACCACATGGTCAATGTCATGCTCGGTAGTAGTTCCGCGGGTTCGCTCGACCACTCGGTGCCCCGTTTCCGGTGGCCAGGTCCCATTGTGCGGCCCGCGGGACGCCCGTGGGCCGGCGGCAGTGGCTTGATAGGAGC
>NZ_JBQQCE010001032.1:0-529 GCF_052245645.1 Streptomyces sp. KR55
GAATCCTGCCGGGGGCACCAGCGGAAACGCCCCGGACCGATCATGGTCCGGGGCGTTCGGCATCAGGTTCTGACACGCAGCTCTTCTCTGTGATCGCGCTGCGGCGCGCCTGCTGACGTACCCCCGTGACACGTCTGTGACAGTCGGCGGACACCGTCGTGAAGTCGCCCGGGCAGGCTTTTCAAAAGAGGGCAAACAGCACCATTCGGGCATATGCCTCCTGCTTTCGAGGGCGTGAGCAGTGATGACCGAGCCGATCGTCGGAGGAAATCCCATGAGCCTCACAGCCACCATGCCGCACATCGAAGCCCCCGCACCTGCGCTGGCCCCGCGTGAGCGGGAGACACTGCGCCACATCGCCGGAGGGCGCACCTACCTGCAAACGGCCCGCCACATGGGACTCTCCAAGCACACGGTCGACGCCTACCTCCGCCGCATCCGGGCCAAGCTCAACATCAACAGCACGGCCGAACTCACCCGACTGGCCATCTCCCTGGGACTGTGACGCCCGCCCGCCCGAGTCCGACCG
>NZ_JBQQCE010000105.1:0-24755 GCF_052245645.1 Streptomyces sp. KR55
CCGAGGACGCTCGGGTGGTCGACGCCGGGGATGTCCGGGGTGCGCGGGGTGACGCCGGTGGCGACGACGACCTCCTCGTACTCGGCGAGATCGTCGGAGGTCACCCGCGTGTTCAGCCGTACGGCCACGCCGTGCGCGTCGAGCTGGTGGCGGAAGTAGCGCAGCGTCTCGTCGAACTCCTGCTTGCCGGGGACCCTGCGGGCGACGTTGAGCTGCCCGCCGATCTCGCTCGCCGCGTCGTACAGCGTGACGTCGTGGCCGCGTTCGGCC
Organism: Streptomyces sp. KR55; assembly: GCF_052245645.1. Lineage (NCBI taxonomy): Bacteria > Bacillati > Actinomycetota > Actinomycetes > Kitasatosporales > Streptomycetaceae > Streptomyces > Streptomyces sp. KR55. Next base: position 271 of record NZ_JBQQCE010000105.1, read on the forward strand.
GCGCTGACGGCACAGGCGAGGCCGGCGGGGCCTGCGCCGACGACGGCGACCCCGTCGCCGTGCACGTCCTGCGCGCAGCCGCCCGGCACATGGCCGATTCAGCGGCCGCCGTGTGCCCCACGACGGGCGAGCCCCAGGTCGCCCTCACCGGGGGCCTGTTCAAGATGGGCGCCGCTCTCCTCGTACCACTGGACGAGGAACTGACGAAGCGGCTGCCCCACGCCCGCCGGGTGGCGGCCGAGGGCGATCCGCTGCACGGCTCGGTCCGTATCGCGGCCGAGCTGACGGCCGGGACTCTCACCTTGCCGGGTGACGAGAAACTGCTGTATGTGGTGGCCGCCCAGGGGGACTGATCCCGGCGCGGCGCATATCCGACATGTAGCACTTGAGGTGGCGCAGTTCATCAGTCATCTCACACAAACGCGCTGATCACTTATGATCCGTACGTAACTCATCAGACAAATCCGGACGGATACCGCTCACCTGCACCCTCCCCGAACAAGGGAGCCCAGGAAGCCAGTAACATGCGGCGCCATGAGCTCCCCCACTGGGCCCGCGTCCGGCCTGCCAGTACGAATGCCGCGCCCCCGCCAGCCCGGGCGGCACCGCCGACCCGAGCCCCTGGCTGCTCCCGAGGGCGCGCCCGCGCTCGTCCTCGCGGTTCCGGGCACGCCCAGCGTGGCCACGCGCAGCCTCGCCGAGGAGGTCGTGAGCATCGCCCGCTCCGAGCTGCCCGGCCTCGACGCCCGGATCGGCTACGTCGAGGGTGACGACGCGGAGTTCCCCACGCTCCAGTCGGTGCTGGCGTACGCCGCCGACGAGCGCAGCGCCCGCTATGAGCAGGCGCGCGCGGCCGGTGTGGAGGTCAAGGAGCCCGATGGCCCGGTCGCCGTTGTGGTGCCGCTGCTCGCCGGTCCGGACAGTGCGCTGCTGCGCCAGGTCCGCCAGGCCGTGATGGACAGCCGCGTCGCGGCCGAGCTGACCGATGTGCTCGGCCCGCACCCGCTGCTGGCCGAGGCCCTGCACGTGCGCCTGTCGGAGGCGGGCCTGGCCCGCGCCGACCGCGCCCGGCTGTTCACCGTGGCCACCGCCGCGGACGGCATCATCCTGGCCTCGGTGGGCGGCGAGGAGGCCGTGCAGGCGGCCGGGATCACCGGCATGCTGCTCGCCGCGCGGCTCGCGGTGCCGGTGATGGCGGCGGCGCTGGACCAGGAGGGTTCGATCGCGTCCGTCGCGGAGCAGCTGCGTTCCTCGGGCTCGCAGCAGCTGGCGCTGGCGCCGTACCTGATCGGCCCCGAGATCGACCCGGGCCTGGTCGCGGAAGCCGCGAAGGAGGCGGGCTGCTCGGCCGCCGAGCCGCTCGGCGCCTACCCGGCCATCGGCAAGCTCGCCCTGGCCAAGTACACGACGGCGCTCGGCATCGCCCCGCAGCAGCCGCAGGGCGCTCCGGTCCGCTGAACCGGTTGTCACCCGCAGTCGTACGACGAGGGCCCGCTCCGCGCATCGGAGCGGGCCCTTCGCCATGGCGGTGTCGACGACCAGGTCACGTCGACGGAGCGGGTCGTTCGCGGGGGACTCAGCGAGCCGCCGGAGGCGTCCCGCGGCAGACGGTGGCCGCGGCAGACGATCACATGAGGTCTACGCCAAGTGCGGCGACTTGGACGGCGTGCGCAGGGGCGTGACCAGTTCGGCCAGGGCGCGCTCCAGGCCGTGCAGATGGGCGAGGGCGGCCGGTTCGACCGCGCGCTGCTGAGGCGCGAGATCGGGGGCGCCGCCCACCGCATCGCCCGTGAGCGCCTCCACCGCGCCCTGCACGCGCCGGCAGGCGGCGGCCAGGCGGGCGTCGTGGGAGGCCTCCGGGTCGGCGGCCACGGCGACCAGGCCGCGGATCTCACGGGCGCAGTCGTCGAGCAGGGCCAGCACCCGGCGGGCGCGCCGCTTGCGGCCGAACATGGGGCTCAGCGGGTGCACCAGCGGGGCGACGGCGAGGCGTACCCGGCCGAGGAGCAGTTCCAGTTCCACCACCCGCAGGGCCGGGTCGGCGTCGTCGACGCCGGCGAGGCGTGCCGCGGCCTCGGCGGTGCACGCATGGACGCAGCGCAGGGCGCGCTGGATCCAGGCGTCGGTGACGGTGTGGGTGGTGACGGGCAGGACGAACAGGACGGCCAGTACGGCACCCACCGCCCCGATGCCGGTCTCGGCGAGGCGCAGCGCGAGCAGCGCGGGCTCGAGCACGCCCAGGAGGCCGTAGAGCAGCTCGGCGAGCAGGGTCACGCAGAGCATCATCCAGGTGTAGGACACGGCTGCCGTGTAGAAGATGCCGAACACACACACGGCGGCGAGCAGGGCGGAGGGCACCGCGGCGCCGTGCAGCGGGACGGCGACGAGCAGTCCGAGGCCGATGCCGATCACCGTGCCGAGGAGCCGGCGGAAGCCGCGGACCAGGGTCTCGCCGCGCGAGGTGGTGTTCACGAAGATCCACCAGGTGGCGCCGACGGCCCAGTACCAGCGCTCCCCGGACACCAGCTGCCCCACGACCAGGGCGAAGCCCGCGCCGACGGTCGCCTGGACCGCCTGGCGCGTGGTGATCCGGACGAGGCCCGTGCCGCCCGGTGGCGCGACCGCGGGGACCGGGGTCAGACGGCGCTCGTAGCACCACAGTCCGAAGCGCACCGCGGCCGCGGCGAGCACGGACAGCAGGACGGCGGCGTACAGCTCGGGCAACTGTCCGGGGGTCGCCTGCAGGAACTGCGCGATGAAGAAGGTCATGAACGCGAACACGCCGAGGCTGTGTCCGCGTGGCCCCCAGCGGCGGGCGTAGACGCCGGTGCCGACCACGGCGAGGAAGGTGAGGTCGCGGGCGACGGGCTGGTCGTGCAGTTCGGCCGCGGCGGCCAGCACGGGCAGACCGACGGCCGGCAGCAGCGCGGTGGTCACGGCCTGCCCGCGGACGGTCGTGTCCGTGACCGTGAACAGGGCGAGGAGCGCGGCCAGCCCACCGGTGACGGCACCGGCGAGGGAGTGCCCGGCGAGGCCGCAGACGACGACCGCGAGGCCGATGCCGAGGACGGCACGCGCGGCGAAGCGCAGCCGCGTCCGCCCCGGGTCCGGGGCCACGAACACCCTCTTCAGCACTTCCCACCCCTTGCATACGACCGGCATGAAAAAGGCGCCGCGGGATCCGCAGCGCCATCGACGCCTCCATGACAGCATCACTTCCACCACTGGCTCAAGTGGCTCCGATTTCACTGGGCCATTGGCACAGCAGCAAGGACTTCCCAGGATTCTCCACCAGGCCAACGGACGACGTCGGACGGCCCAGCCCGACCGCGTCCCGCTGGGCCATTGGTACAGTCGGCCGTGATCTTCGGCGGAAGGGAGGCAGGGTGCCATGGCCGTGGACGAGCTGGACACCCGCATCCTGCGGCTGCTGCTGGAGCAGCCGCACACGAGTGTGCGGGAGTACGCCCGTCTCCTCGGGGTGGCCCGCGGCACGCTCCAGGCCCGCCTCGACCGCCTGGAACGGGACGGCGTGATCACCGGCACCGGCCCGGTGCTCTCCCCCGCCGCACTCGGCCACCCGGTGCTCGCGTTCGTGCACATCGAGGTCACCCAGGGCCACCTCGACGACGTGGGGGACGCACTGGCCGCCGTACCGTAGATCGTCGAGGCGTTCTCGATCACGGGCGGCGGTGATCTGCTCACCAGGGTCGTGGCGCGTGACAACGCCCATCTCGAGGATGTGATCCAGAAGCTGATCAGCCTGCCCGGGGTCGTCCGCACCCGCACCGAGGTGGCCCTGCGCGAACGTGTGCCGCACCGGCTGCTGCCGCTCGTCGAGTCGATCGGCCGGGCCGCCGCGCAGTGATCACGGCACGGACGCCCTTGCCATCATGACCCGCATGAGCAATCTCGGCGACATCTCGGTCATCTTCGATCTCGACGGAACACTCGTGGACAGCGAGCCGAACTACTACGAGGCGGGCCGGCAGATCCTCGCCGAGCACGGCGTACCGGACTTCACGTGGGCCGACCACGAGCAGTACGTCGGCATCAGCACCCAAGAGACGGTCGCGCACTGGAAACAGCGCTACGGGCTGCGCGCCTCCGTCGAGGACCTGATCGCCGCCAAGAACCGCCGCTATCTGGAGCTCGCCCGCGCCTCCACGCGCGCGTACCCCGAGATGCGCAAGTTCGTCGAGCTGCTGGCCGCCGAGGGCGTTCCGATGGCCGTGGCCTCGGGTTCGTCGCCCGAGGCCATCGCGGCGATCCTGGCCGTCACGGGCCTGGACGCCCAGTTGCGAACGGTCGTCTCGGCGGACGAGGTCGTGCACGGCAAGCCCGCCCCGGACGTCTCCCTGGAGGCCGCCCGCCGGCTCGGCGCGGACCCCGCCGACTGCGTGGTCGTCGAGGACGCGGCTCCCGGCGCGGCCGCCGCCCACGCGGCCGGCATGCGCTGCATCGCGCTCCCCTATGTGGCCGCCCAGGCCGACGCGCCGGAGTTCGCGACCGCCGACCTCCTGCTGCGGGGCGGCCAGGCGGAGTTCACGGCGCGGGCGGCGTACGACTGGCTCGTGCGCACGACTCCGACGTCCTGAACCCACCAACCGCAGCCCATCCGTTACGGATACGGAACTCGCTGTCGAACACGTCAGAACCGTTGACGCCCTCCCGCCCCACCCCTACCGTCTGGTCGATCATTCGCACATCGTTCGTGATATCGAACAGCTGACGCATGGAGGAGCACCCATGGCATCGCCCCTCTCCCGACGGACCCTGCTGCAGTCGGCAATGCTCGCCGGCGCCGCATCCGGAGTGACCGCCACGGCGTCCGTGCGGGCTTCGGCGGCCACGCTTCCGCCACCGGCGTCCTGGACGCTGCAGCCCTTCCCTCTCAGGGACGTGCGGCTCGGGGACGGAGTCTTCGCCGGCAAACGGCAGCTGATGCTCGATCACGCCCGCGGCTACGACGTGAACCGGCTGTTGCAGGTCTTCCGCGCCAACGCCGGCCTCTCCACCCGGGGCGCGGTCGCGCCCGGCGGCTGGGAGGGGCTGGACGGCGAGGCCAACGGCAATCTGCGCGGGCACTACACCGGCCACTTCCTCACCATGCTCTCCCAGGCCCACGCGGGCACCGGGGAGCAGGTGTACGCGGACCGGATCCGCACCATGGTGGAAGCCCTCGCCGAGGTGCGCGAGGCACTGCGACGCGACCCGGCCGTGCTCGCCGTGGACGGCAGATTCGGCTCGGCGGCGGAGAACGTACGCGGTTCCCACCAGTTCGTCGACCTGCCGAGCGGCGTGCTCGACGGCGCCGCGTCGATCACCCTCTCCGCCTGGGTCAAGCCCACCCACGAGGGCAACTGGGCCAGGATCTTCGACTTCGGCGACAACACGACCCGTTACATGTACCTGGCGGCCCGCACCGCGAACGGTGTGCCGCGCTTCGCCCTCACCACCGGCGGCCCCGGAGCCGAACAGGGCCTCGACGGCACCTCCGCCCTGCCGCTGAACCGGTGGAGCCACCTCGCGGTCACGATCGCCGACGGCGCGGGCACGCTGTACGTCAACGGCTCGGCCGTGGCGCGGAACACGGCGATGACCCTCACCCCGGCGGCCCTGGGCACCCCGGCGGACAACTGGCTCGGCCGCTCCCACTTCTCCGCCGACCCGGTCTTCGCGGGCGCCTTCGACGAGTTCAACGTCTGGTCACGCGCCCTGACCGCCGACGAGATCGCCGCACTGCAGAACAATCGGGCCGCCGACACCCCCGCCGGACGGGGTGACCGGGCGTCGTACGCCTTCGACGAGACCACCGGGGCCACCTTCGCGGACGCCTCCGGCCGGGGCCTGCACGCCACTCTGCGCCGCACCTGGGGCGGGCCCAGCCACCCCGGCTTCCTCGCGGCGTATCCGGAGACCCAGTTCATCCAGCTGGAGTCGATGACCAGTTCCGACTACACCAAGGTGTGGGCGCCGTACTACACCGCGCACAAGATCCTCCGCGGGCTGCTGGACGCCTGCCTCGCCACCGACGACGACCAGGCGCTCGACCTTGCCTCCGGGATGTGCGACTGGATGTACTCCCGGCTGTCCAGGCTGCCCGACGCCACCCGGCAGCGCATGTGGGGGATCTTCTCCAGCGGCGAGTACGGCGGCATCGTGGAGGCGATCGTCGACCTGCACTCGATCACCGGAAAGGCCGAACACCTCGCGCTGGCCCGGCTGTTCGACCTGGACAAGCTGATCGACGCCTGCGCCGCGAACACCGACACCCTCGACGGCCTGCACGCCAACCAGCACATCCCCATATTCACCGGCCTCGTCCGGCTGTACGACGCAACGGGCGAAGAGCGCTGCCTCACCGCCGCCCGGAACTTCTGGGGCATGGTCGTACCGCAGCGCATGTACGGCATCGGCGGCACCAGCACGGGTGAGTTCTGGCGGGCGCCTGGTGTCATCGCGGGGACGATCAGCGCTACCACGGCCGAGTCCTGCTGCGCGTACAACATGCTGAAACTGAGCCGGATGCTCTTCTTCCACGAGCAGGAACCGGCGTACATGGACTACTACGAGCGGGCCCTCTACAACCTGGTCCTCGGCTCCAAGCAGGACACGGCGGACGCAGAGAAGCCGCTGGTCACCTACTTCATCGGGCTGACGCCGGGCCACGTACGCGACTACACGCCCAAGCAGGGCACCACCTGCTGCGAGGGCACGGGCATGGAGAGCGCCACCAAGTACCAGGACTCGGTGTACTTCAGGAAGGCCGACGGCAGCGCCCTGTACGTCAACCTGTACAGCCCCTCCACGCTCGACTGGGCGGAGAAGGGCGTCACCGTCACGCAGACCACCGACTATCCGCGCGAGCAGGGCAGCACGCTCACCGTCCGCGGCCGCAGCGAGGCCTTCGAGCTGCGGTTGCGGGTGCCGTCCTGGGCGACGGCCGGTTTCCGGGTGACCGTCAACGGCCAGACGGTCGACGGGACTCCGAGGCCCGGCAGCTACTTCGCCGTCTCCCGGACCTGGCAGGACGGCGACACCGTGCGGGTGACGAGCCCGTTCCGGCTGCGGGTCGAGCGCGCGCTGGACGACCCGTCCCTGCAGACCCTGTTCTACGGGCCGGTCAACCTGGTCGCCCGCAACTCCGCCACGAGTTACCTGGAGTTCGGGCTGTACCGCAATGCCGCCCTCTCCGGCGACCTGCTGCCCTCGCTCACTCCCGTGACGGGCAAACCGCTCCACTACACGCTCGGCGGCACGGAGTTCGCCCCCTTCTTCGAGGGCACCGAGGATCCGGCCCACGCCTACTTCCGGCGCACCGAACCCCGAGTGGTCTTCGGCACCACCGAGTCGGGCGTCGCCAACCCCGCGAAGGCGGACGGCACGACGCTGCTCGACGAGGTGTGGGCGGGGGCGCCGTTCAGCAGCAAGGACGTCCTGGTCACGCGGGTGCGGACGACGGTGGACGCCTGGGTGGCGGCGGGGCTGCTCGGCCGAGCCGACGGTGACCGGGTCGTGCGTACAGCGGAGCAGGCATCGTTCGTCCGCTGACTCCGGGGCTAGGAACGGCGGCGAGGCTTGCCGCGGCGGCCGCTCCTGGGCGTGCCGGACCGAGGATTCTTTCCGGCCGCCGGCTTCTGCCGTGCGGCGGCCTCGTCGCGGCGCTTCTCCTTGGGCTGCGCCGCCGGCCGGCTGCGGCCCCGCGTGCTGTTCACGGTGCGGCCGCGGACGATGCCGATGAAGTCCTCGACCAGGTCGGTGTGCGCGCCCTCCGGCCAGCACAGGGCGACGCCGGACTGCGGGGCGTCCCCGAGCGGCCGGTAGGTCAGGTCCCTGCGGTGGTGCAGGCGGGCCAGGGACTGGGGGACGGCTAGGACGCCGATGCCCGCCGCGACGAGTTCGATCGCGTCGGCGGTGGTGGCGGGGCGTTCGAAGGCGGGCTCTCCCGGGAGCTGCTCCCAGCCGAGGACGTCGTCGAGGGGGTGGAGGACGACCTCCTCGGCGAGATCCTCGAGGGTCGCCTCGTCCGCCGCGGTCAGGAGGTGGTCCTTGGGGACCACGACGACCGTCGTCTCGGTGTAGAGGGGGATCGCGCTGAAGACCGTACGGTCGACCGGCAGCCGTACGATCCCCGCGTCCGCCGCGCCGTCCCGCAACACATCGGATGCCTCGGCGGCCGTGACGGAGATGAGGTTCAGGGGGACGTCGGGCAGGCGCTCGTTCCAGATCCGCACCCACTTGCCGGGTGTCGCCCCAGGGACGTACGCGAGCCGGAACGAAGGGTGTGCTTCCGAGCCTGTCACCCCGCCAGGTTACCGGCTGTGGTCGGAGGTCTCGTATCCGGCCGATAGTCTGGACAGCATGAAGTCGCACCAGACCGCCCAGACGATGAAGCCCGCGACCGCGGCGAAGAAGCTGGGTGTGTACCTCCCCGCCACCCCCGCCGAGTTCCAGCAGGGAGTCGTCTCGCGCGCCGAACTGAACGAGCTCCAGGCCAATCCGCCTGAGTGGCTGCGGGAGCTGCGACGCAACGGCCCGCACCCGCGGCCGGTGGTCGCGGCGAAGCTGGGCGTCTCCATCGCGGGGCTGGCACGCGGCGGGGTGACGGAGCCGCTCACCAGCGAGCAGATCGAGGCGCTGAAGGCGGAGCGGCCCGAGTGGCTGGAGAAGGAGCGCGCCACCCAGGCGGAGGTCCGCAAGGAAGCGGCCCGGCTCAAGGCGCGCAACGCCGAGCAGGGCGATCACTGACGCGGAATTCCGCCACCGAGATCGTGCACGCGGGTGAGGGCCCCGTTTACGGACCGGGGCCCTCACGCATGGGGGTGCACCGGCGGTCTCAGGCGGCTTCCCTAGCGCCGCGCTCCGACCCGTCCCGGTGAATCGGCGTGCCCGAACCGGTCAGCGGGACGCCCGTGCCGCCCCGCCGGGTCGCGACGATCTCCGCCGCGATGGACAGGGCGGTCTCCTCGGGCGTACGGGCGCCCAGGTCGAGGCCGATGGGGGACCTGAGCCCGGCCAGCTCCCGCTCGCTCACGCCTGCCTCCCGCAGCCTCCGGTTGCGGTCGGCGTGGGTGCGGCGCGAGCCCATCGCGCCGACGAACGCGACCGGCATCCGCAGGGCCTCCTGCAGGAGCGGTACGTCGAACTTGGCGTCGTGGGTGAGCACGCACAGGACCGTGCGCGCATCGGTCGCCGTACCCCGCAGATAGCGGTGCGGCCAGTCCACGACGACGTCGTCCGCGTCGGGGAAGCGGGCCCGCGTGGCGAAGACGGGGCGGGCGTCGCACACGGTGACGTGATAGCCGAGGAACTTGCCCGCGCGTACGAGCGCCGCGGCGAAGTCGATCGCGCCGAAGACGATCATGCGTGGCGGCGGCACCCTGGACTCGACGAACAGCGTGAGGCCGCCGGGGCAGCGCGAGCCGTCCTCCGACAGCTCGACCGTGCCGGTGCGGCCGGAGTCCAGCAGGGCGCGGGCCTCCGCGGCCGCCGTCCGGTCCAGCTCCGGGTGACCGCCGAGACCGCCCTCGGTCGTTCCGTCGGGGCGCACGAACAGGGCGCTGCCGAGGAGTCCGGCCGGACCGCGGGCGACCCGGGCCACCGCGGCCGGCTCGCCCTGCGCGGCGGCCGACAGCGCCGCCGCGAACACCCTGTCGCCGGACGCGATCGGTGTGACCAGTACGTCGATGACCCCGCCGCAGGTCAGCCCGACCGCGAAGGCGTCCTCGTCGCTGTAGCCGAACCGCTCGCGAACCGTCTCGCCGTCCTGCAGCGCCTGGACGCACAGGTCGTACACCGCCCCTTCGACACAACCGCCGGAGACCGAGCCGATGGCCGTGCCGTCCCGGTCGACGGCGAGGGCGGCGCCGGGATCGCGCGGCGCGCTGCCGCCGACGGCGACGACGGTGGCGACCGCGAAGTCCCGGCCCTCGGCCACCCAGCGGTTGAGCTCCTCGGCGATGTCAAGCATCCCGGGCTCCGGTGCCCGCGGCTGCGGCCAGCAGGACGCGGTCGGGCCGGATCGGCAGGTTCCGGTGGCGTACGCCGGTCGCGTGCCAGACGGCGTTGGCGATCGCCGCCGCCGCACCGACGATCCCGACCTCGCCGATCCCCTTGATGCCGACCGGGTCGTCGGGGTCAGGGTCGTCCACCCAGTCCGCCTCGATGTACGGCACGTCGGCATGCGCCGCGACGTGATAGCCGGCCAGGTCGGCGCCGACGTGGCCGCCCGAGACCCGGTCGCGGACCGCCTCCTCGTGCAAGGCCATGGAGATGCCCCAGATCATCCCGCCGATGAACTGGCTGCGCGCCGTCAGCGGGTTGACGATCCGCCCGGCCGCGAACATGCCCAGCATGCGCCGGACGCGCACCTCACCGGTGGTGATGTCCACGGCGACCTCGGCGAACTGCGCTCCGAAGGAGTGCCGTTCCTTCTGTGCGAGGGCGCCCACGGCCGCGGAGGTGTCCGAGCGGACCGTGATGCCCTCGGGCGGAATACCGCCGCCCAGGGCGAGTCGCTCCCGCAGCTCCTGCGCGGCGGCCGTGATCGCCCAGCCCCAGGAGCGGGTGCCCATCGAGCCACCGGCGATCATCGCGAAGCCGAAATCGCTGTCCCCGATGCGGACGCGGACGCGGTCCGGCGCGACCTCGAGTGCGTCGGCGGCGATCAGGGTGAGCGCGGTGCGCGCCCCGGTCCCGATGTCGGACGCGGTGATCCGCACGGTGAAGGTGCCGTCCGCCTCCGCCGTCACGGCCGCCGTCGAGGGTGCCGCCCCGGCGCCGAAGGAGGCCGCCGCCGTGCCGGTGCCGAGCAGCCAGCGTCCGTCCCGGCGCAGGCCGGGGCGCGGGTCACGGTCCGCCCAGCCGAACCGGCGGGCGCCCTCCTGGAAGCAGGCGAGCAGGTTGCGGCTGCTGAACGGCAGCCCGGACACAGGGCCCGCCTCGGGTTCGTTGCGGGTGCGCAGTTCGATGGGGTCGAGGCCGCACTTCTCGGCGAGTTCGTCGAGCGCCGACTCCAGCGCGAACGAGCCGGGTGCCTCGCCCGGCGCACGCATCCAGGTCGGGGTCGGCACATCGAGTCGTACGACCTCGTTGGCGGTGTGGTGGGCGTCGGCGTCGTACATCACGCGGGCCGGCCCGGAGCTCGGCTCGACGAACTCATACACGGTCGACGTCACGCTCAGTGAGCGGTGCTCCAGTGCGCGCAGCCGTCCGTCGGCGTCGGCCCCGAGGCGGACGCGCTGGGCGGTCGGGCTGCGGTAGCCGGCGAGCGAGAACATCTGGCGGCGGGTGAGGACGACCCGGACCGGGCGCTGGAGGGCGGTCGCGGCCATCACGGCGGCCACCTGGTGTGCGCGGACGCCCTTGGACCCGAAACCGCCGCCGATGTGTTCGGACCGCACGCGCACGGCGGACGGTTCGAGAGAGAACAGCGCCGCCAGCCCCTGCGCGACCCAGGTGCTGCCCTGGTTGGAGTCGACGACCTCCAGCCGGCCGCCGTCCCAGTGGGCCGTCGCCGCGTGCGGCTCCATGGGGTTGTGGTGCTCCTCGGGCGTGGTGTACTCGGCGTCCACGACGACGGCGGACGCGGCGAGTTCGGACTCCAGGTCGCCCTTCTCCGTCACCCCCGGCATGTGGGAGTCCACCGGGTAGGCGTCCGGGCGTCCGGGCGAGAACGCGACGTCGTGCGGCTCCTGCTCGTACGTCACGACGAGCGCCTCGGCGGCCTCCCGGGCCTGCTCGGACGTCTCTGCGACGACCAGTGCCACCGGCCAGCCCAGGTGCGGCACGCGGTCGTGCTGGAAGAGGGCGGTGGTCGGCTCCGGCTTCACTCCCAGCAGGCCGACGTGGTCGGTGTCGACGCGGGGGGCGTTGCCGTGGTGCAGGACGGCGAGGACGCCCGGCATGCCGAGGACGCCGTCGGCCTCCACCGAGCGGATGCGGCCGCGGGCCACGGTGGACAACGCCAGCCAGCCGTGGGCGAGTTCGGCGAAGGGGATCTCTCCGGCGTAGCGGGCGGCTCCGGTGACCTTGTCCACGCCCTCCACGCGGGAGTGGGCGGTGCCGACGGAGGGCGTCAGGCGGGTGGCCGTGGTCATCGGGCGGCCTCCTCGGCGAGTTCGGTCAGCACGGCCACGACGAGGTTGCGCATCAGGGTCACCTTGTATCGGTTGTCGGGCAGTGGTCGGGCGGCGGCCAGTTCGGCGTCCGCGGCGGCGGCGAAGGCCTCGGCGTCTGCCGGCCCCCCGGTCAGGAGGCGTTCGGCCTCGCGGGCCCGCCAGGGCCGGGACGCGACGGCGCCGAGGGCGAGGCGTACGTCCCGTACGACGCCGTCCCGGACGTCCATCGCGGCGGCGAGGGAGCCGATCGCGAAGGCGTAGGAGGCGCGCTCGCGGACCTTGCGGTAGCGCGAGTGGGCGGCGACCGGGGCGGGCGGCAGGGTGACGCCGGTGATCAGCGCGCCCGCCGGCAGCGCGGTCTCCAGGTGGGGCGTGTCGCCCACCGGCAGATAGAACTCGGTGAGCGGCAACTCGCCGGGCCCCTCTGCCGTTTCGTAAGAGACGACGGCGTCGAAGGCGGTGAGGGCGACCGCCATGTCCGAGGGGTGGGTGGCCACGCAGTGCTCGGAGGCGCCCAGGATGGCGTGGTTGCGGTGCTCGCCCTCGACGGCTGGGCAACCGCTGCCGGGGACGCGCTTGTTGCAGGGCTTGGTCACGTCGGCGAAGTAGCCGCAGCGGGTGCGCTGGAGCAGGTTTCCGCCGACGGTGGCCATGTTGCGCAGTTGTCCGGAGGCACCGGCCAGAACCGCCTGCGTCAACGCCGGGTAGCGGCGGCGGACTTCGGGGTGGGCGGCGAGGTCGCTGTTGGTGACGGTCGCGCCGATACGCAGGCCGCCCTCCTCGGTCACCTCGATCCGGTCGAGGGGCAGTTCGCGCACGTCGACGAGCCGGGCGGGCCGCTCGACGCCGGTCTTCATCAGGTCGACGAGGTTGGTGCCGCCGCCGAGGAAACGTGCGTCCGGATCGGCGCCGAGGAGCGCGACCGCGCCGGAGACGTCATGGGCCCGCTGATAGCCGAAGTCCCTCATGCCGCCGCCTCCTCGTCCACCGCCGCCGCCTGGGCTACGGCCTGGACGATCGACACGTACGCACCACAGCGGCACAGGTTGCCGCTCATTCGCTCCCGGATCTCCTCCGCGGTCAGCAGTGGCGGCCCCGCTTCGGGCCGGACGTCGTCGGTGACGGCGCTCGGCCAGCCCGCCGCGTGTTCCTCGATCATCGCGATGGCCGAACAGATCTGGCCGGGCGTGCAGTAACCGCACTGGAAGCCGTCGAGGTCGAGGAACGCCTGCTGCACCGGATGCAGCCGCTCACCGTCGGCCACGCCCTCGATGGTGGTGATCTCACGCCCCTCGGCGGCCACCGCCAGTTGCAGACAGGCCACGGCCCGTCGCCCGTCGACCAGAACCGTGCATGCACCGCATTGCCCCTGGTCACAGCCCTTCTTGGTGCCGGTCAGATCGAGACGTTCACGTAGTGCGTCGAGCAGGGTGGTGCGATGGTCGACGGACAGCGGATATTTCTCGCCATTGATGGTCAGGGTGATGGCACTGGACGTCGAGGAGGGGGCTGGGGCCATGATCAGCCTTCTTTCGCATATCCGGAGCACGTCGGAGGACGACCCGGCAAACAGATGAATCGGGACGTATCGCGAGATCGATGGACGTATCAGAAGAGTCGAGAGGCAGGGGGATGGCGCCGCATATGGCGAGATCGGCTCGTCCGTAGGTATGGTGAACCTAAGCGGACAGCTGTCCACTACAGAAAAACGTACCGGACAGCTGTCCGGTTAGCAAGGCGGGATTCCGGCCAGGAGGACGAGTGCAGGAGAAGAAGCACGCACCTCTGCGCTCGGACGCGCAGCGAAACCGCGAGCGCATCCTGAAGGTGGCCCTGGTCGAGTTGACCCGCTCCGCGGACACCCCGTTGAGCGCGATCGCCAAGAAGGCGTGCGTCGGTCAGGGCACGTTCTACCGCCACTTCCCCAACCGCGAGTCGCTCGTTCTGGAGATCTACCGCCACGAGATGCAGCAGGTCGCCGATTCCGCGGCCGAGCTGCTCGAGACCCGGGAACCGGACCGTGCGCTACGGGAGTGGATGGACCGCCTCGCCCAGTTCGCCATGACCAAGGCCGGCCTGGCGGACGCCTTCCGCCAGGCCGCCAACCCGCCGGGGACCCTCCACAAACCCGGCCCCACTCCGGTGATCGCCGCGGCCGAACTCCTGCTCCGCGCCAACGAGGAGGCAGGCACCGTCCGCCCCGGAGTCACCGCGGACGATTTCCTCCTCGCCATCTCCGGCCTCTGGCAGATCGACCCCCACGGCGACTGGCAGCCCCGAGCCACCCGGCTCCTGGACCTCGTCATGGACGGACTGCGCGCCGGAGCACCCGGGCGGTGACGCGGATCCCGGCGCGGTAGTGCCCTGCGCGCCACACGTGCCTCCGCGCCCTTTGTGCATCTTCTGCACACCCCCTGCAGAAGTCGACAGCCATTCGGTGCAGCCCGTATCAACAACCGTTCACCCATGCTTCTTTGTGCACCCGTGCGCCCCCGCAGAAAGAGGATTCAGGGGCCGACGGCCGGTTGGACTGGGCAGAACAAGGATTCAGGCGCCAGGTCGGTGAGCGGTCACCGATTTCAATGGGTCGACTGAGGCAGGGGGTATTCGATGAGCGGTACTGTGACCGAACCGGGGCGGATATGGACCGTGGGTACTGCGCCGGGCATATTCTCGTTCTTCAGTCATGCTATCGCCTTGTTCCGGCGTCCGCTGGACTTTCTGAATTCCCTTCCCGCGCACGGAGATCTGGTCGAGATACGGCTGGGCCCCATGCGCGCCTGGGTGGCGTGTGATCCCGAACTGGTCCACCAGATGCTGATGGACCCGCACACCTTCGACAAGGGCGGTCCACTGTACGACCGCCTCGGCGCGCTGATGGGCGACGGCCTCGTCACATGCCGCCAGAATGCGCATCGCCGGCAACGCACACTCCTGCAACCCGGCTTCCGCCCGTCCCGCGTCGCCTCGTACACGCAGCTGATGGGCGAGGAGGCCGACACGCTGTGCCGCGCATGGCGGCCGGGAGAGAGGGTCGATGTCACCGCGGCGATGATGGGACTGACGACGCGGGTGACGAGCCGGGTGCTGTTCTCCGATTCGCTGGACGCGGAGCGGGCGGCCGCCGTGCGCGAGAGCCTTGCCGCCGTCGTGCGGGGCCTCTTCGTCCGCACGGTGGTGCCGATGGACGCCCCGTTCCGTGTCCCGACGCCCGCCAACCGCCGCTACCGGAACGCACTCGTACGCCTGCACACGCTCGTCGGCTCCCTCATCGCCGAACGTCGGCAGGGCACGCCCCGCGACGATCTGCTGGGAACCCTGCTGAGGGCCGAGCGCGACGGCGAAGGAGCGGAAGGGCTCACCGGGCAGGAGATCCACGACCAGCTCATCACGCTCCTGCTCACCGGGGTCGAGACCACGGCGATGTGCCTGGCCTCGGCCTTCAGCCTCCTGGCGGCGAATCCCGAGGCGGAACGCCGCCTCCACCACGAAGTCGACACGGTCCTCGACGACCAGCGCGCTCCGGGACCGGACGAGTTGGCGCGTCTCGCCTACGCCAGGTGCGTGGTCACCGAGACGCTGCGCGTGCATCCACCCGGCTGGCTGTTCACCCGGATCACCACCGAGGAAACCCGGTTCGCGGGCCGCCGGCTGCCCCGCGGAGCCACCGTCCTGTACAGCCCGTACCTCCTGCACCACGACCCGGCGTCCTTTCCCGAGCCCGAACTGTTCCTTCCCGAACGCTGGTTTCCGGAGCGGGCCACGTCCGTACCGAAGGGCGCGATGCTGCCTTTCGCCGCGGGAAACCGCAAATGCATCGGCGACACCTTCGCCATGGCGGAGGCCACCGTGGCCCTTGCGACAATTGCCGGCCGATGGCGCTTGCGCCCGCTGTCGAGGCACATCGAACCACCGCGCCCCGCGGTGACATTGGGGCCGAGGTCGCTGATGATGATCTGCGAATCGCGTCAGACGCACGTGACAGGACTTCCGAATGGCAGGTGACAACGGTGTCCACGACGTATGAGGGAACTACCACCGCATCCCACAGCGGAATTCCAACAGGAAGTCTCAAAGAACTGATCGAGACCACCCTCTACATGCCCTTCCCGTTTCTGAGCAATCCCCATCAGTCCGAAGCCGCAGCCGGCGTCGACACATGGTTGCGCGCCTGGGGGCTGACCGACGATCCCCTTGTGGCGGAGATGATCGCCCGCACTCGCCCGGCCGAACTCGCGTCCTACAACAGCCCGACGATGGACGTCGAGGTCCTCCAACTCGTGGCCGATCAGATCGCCTACCAGTTCATCTTCGACGACCGGGCGGAGGAGGTCGGCCGGCGGCAGCCCAACCGGCTGCTGCCCATGTTGTGCGAGAGCATCAGGATCCTGCGGGACGACGAGCCGCCCAGCACCCCGCTCGGGGCGGCCCTGGCCGACCTCTACCGCCGGGTTCAGGAACGGTGCACGCCCGCGCAGGCAGCGCGATGGGCGTGGAACAGCCGGGAGTACGTGCACGGGCTGTTGTACGAAGCGGTGGCCCAGACCCACTCGCTCCCCCTGCGGATCGGACTCAACAGCTCGATACGCGCGCTCATTGCGGGTGTCGAGCCCTTCTACCCGCTGTGCGAGGCTGCGGGTCCGCACGAGTTGAACCCCGAGGAGCTGCATCACCCCGTCATGCGGCGACTGGGCAGGCTGTCGGCAGACGCGGCGGTGTGGATACCCGACTTGTTCTCCGCGGTGAAGGAGCAGCGCGCGGGCGGAATGATCAATCTGGCCCTGGCCCACCAGAGCACGTACCGCTGTTCCCTGCCGCAAGCGGTCACACTGGCCATCCGGCAGGTCAACAGCACGATCAGCGAGTTCGAGAGGCTCTATGGGGAGATCGAACCGCAGCTGAGCGCGGCAGGCGTCAGCTACGTGGACGGCATGGTGGGCTGGATCCGCGGTTGCTACTACTGGTCCTGCACCGTGCCGCGCTACGCGGACACGGCGGCGGCCTCCGCGCTCCCCTGAGGCCGACGGCTCCCAACCAGGGCCGATTCAAGCTACGTTACCCAGAAGAGGGACGTCCACGCCGCCACGGCGGATGATTCACCCGTCTCTGTCGTTCTGGTTCGCCAGTCCGGCCCCCGCGCCTGTGCGAGGGCGTACTCTCGGCGCTGTCTTCCGAGGGCCGACGACTGGAAGCGGGTACGGCACATGGCGATGGGGCCGCGGCAACCGATCACCGATCATCAGCCATTGCTCGAACGTCGGCATGAACTGCACGCGCTCGACGCCGCGTTGGCCGGCCTCTGCGACAGGGTCGACGGTGTGCCGCAACCACGGCGGGGCGGACTGATCGCCTTCACCGGTTCGGCGGGGCTGGGAAAGACGACGCTCATCAGGCAGGCACGCGAGCAGGCAGCAGCGCGCGGGGTCACGGTGTTCTCGGGCCAAGGCGGCGAGGCCGAACAGGAGCTGGCCTTCCGTGTGGTGCGCCAGCTCATGCAGCCCGCCCTGGCGGCGATGGACGAGACGGAGCGACGGGACTTCCTGGGGAGTTGGTACGACATCGTCTCTGCCGCACTGGGGCTCGAGGCGACGAGCACCGCCCGGGTACCCGACCCGGCGGGCGTGCGCGACGGCCTGGACTGGGTCATGACGCGCCTGACCATGCTGAAGGGTCCCCTCGTCCTGCTGCTGGACGACATGCACTGGGCCGATGCCGAGTCCCTGAATTGGCTCGCCTCGTTCGCCCCGAGGGTCGCGGACCTTCCGTTGCTGATCGTCGTCGCGTACCGCCCCGATGAACTGCCTGGCGAGGCGAGCGCGTTCCGCTCGCACTTCGAGGGCCGAGGAAACCGTCCCTATGTTCTGGCGCCGCTCACCGCCGCCGCGGTTGCGCAGATCGTCCGGCATGAACTCGGTGAGGGGGCCGAGGACGGGTTCTGCGACGAATGCTGGGCGGTCACCGGCGGAAGCCCTTTCGAGGCGGTCGAACTGGCCATCCGGCTCGGCGAGCGTCGGCTGAGGGGTGTCCGGGACGAGTTGCCCACCATGCGGAACCTCGCCTCCGCGGTGAAGGGCCCAGGGCTGCTCGACCGTCTGCAGCGCCTCGGGACGACCACCGTCCGCTTCGCGTGGGCTGCCGCCGTACTGGGCACGTCCATCTCGCCGGACCTCGCCGCCACCATCGCGGTGGTCGGCAGCGAGGACGCCGCGGAGGCAACCGAGCGGCTGCGCGCCGCCAGGATCCTGGCGGACACGTCCGGGCCGGGCGGCTGCCTGGAGTTCGTCCACCCTCTGATCGCGACGACGGTCTACCGAGGCATTCCCACGAGCCTGCGGCCCGGTCTGCACAACGCAGCGGCGGAAGCCGTCCGGGCGGCCGGGCTCGGCCCCACCGCCGCCGCCCGGCATCTGCTTGAAGTGCCCTGCGAGGGCAGGACCGAGGCGGTGGCGTGTCTGCGGGAGGCCGCCCGTGAGTACCTCCGGGCCGGCGCCCCGGAGGCCGCACGGCGGGTCCTGACCCGAGCACTTCAGGAGCCGCCACTTCCGGAGGACCGTGCCGCGCTCCTCCACGAACTCGCGTCTTCGACCTTCCTCATCGACCCCGCAGCCACCATCAGTCACCTCCGGGAGGCGCTCGCGGAGCCCGGAGTCGACCCCGAGCTGCATGCCTCCATCGTCTACCGGCTCACCCAGGCGCTCGCCCACACCGATCAGGTGGCGGAAGCCGCGGCCGTGGCCGAGGAGGAGGCGCGACAGGCCGTCGATGCGCGGACACGACTGCGGATGCAGGCCTATCACTTCGTGTGGAGCGCTTTCCGCACCGACGAGCCCGACTCCCCCGCCCGCTCCCGCCGACTGGCGCGGCTGGCCGCGCGACTGCCCGGTCGTGGTCTGGAGGAGCGCTACATCCTGGGCCTGCGAGCCTGGGACGCCCTTGTGCGCGGCGAGCCGCGGCAGGTCGTGCTCGCGAGCGCCCAGGAAGCCCTGCGCGGTGGTCTGAGCTGGACCGATGAGAACCATGGCTTCGAGGTCCCGGTGTCGGTCGCCCTGGTGTTCATGTACTGCGACCAGCCTCGGCGGGCGGAGGAGCTGTTCACCATGGGCATCGCCGAGTGCGAAGCCAAGGGCTGGCGCGGCTCCCATCTGGCTCTCGGCCACACTCTCTTCGGCTACATCCGCTACCGGCGCGGCTGTCTGGCCGAAGCGGAGGACCTGGTGAACGAGGGCCTGCGCACCGCCGAGCGAGTAGAAGGCGCCGTCCCCGCCCAGTGGTTCGCCATCGGCATCCTCATCCAGATCCTGCTCGCCCGCGGGCGAACCGAGGACGCACGCCGGCTCGCGGACTCGTACCGCTATGGCGAGGTCGTCCCGAACGCGGTCATCTACCCGGATCCCCGCACGGTGTACGCCGAACTGCTGCTGGCCGAGGGCCGGATCGCCGAGGCGGAGGGGCTGTTGGCCGCCGTCGGAGACCGGCTGGAGGCGCGGGCCTGGCGCAACCCCGCCTGGTGCCCGTGGCAGCTGGACCTGTCGGCCGCGCTCGCCCCCACCACGCCCGACCGGGCGGTCCGTCTCGCCCGGGATGCGGTGAAGCGGGCCCGGGACTTCGGTGCGGCCTCCGCGATCGGTCAGGCGCTGCACGCCGAGGCCGAGGCGACCGGCGGTCCGGCCGCCCTGAAGCTGTACGCGGAGGCCGTCGAGCATCTGCAGCGGTCGCCGGCCGGGTACGAACTGGCCCGCGCCCAGGTCGGCCACGGGGCCGCACTGTCCCGGAACGGCCGGCTGCAGGAGGCTGCCCACCGGCTCTACCAGGGCCTGGAAGGTGCCGTCCACTGTGGTGCCGAGGCCCTCGCCGCCCGGGCCCGGGACGAGTTGTCCGCGGCCGGACTGCGGCCGCTGCCCCTGCGCTACGCCCAGACCGACACGCTCACCGCTCCCGAGCGCAAGGCTGCCGAGATGGTGGCCGTGGGGCACCCGGTGGGCGTCGTCGCGAAGGATCTGCGCCTCACCGAGCAAGGGGTGACGCAGTTGCTCTCCTCCGTCTACCGCAAGGTGGGCACGGATCCCGCCGGCCTCGCCAGGGCCCTGGAGACGTTTCCCCGGCCCCGATCCTGACCCGACAGCGCTCACCGAGGGATACCCCTCGTGTTGTCGACGAAGAGAGTCTGTGTTTTTTCGGTCATCGTCATGACGTGCACCTGTCCAAACCGTGCTTGCTGATGGCACGCTGCCTTTCTCACTGCGCGCAGCAACACCCCTTCCTGCCCGGGCGGATGGTCCCCACCGCCCGGCCCCACCGCAGAAGGAGACCGCGTGATAGGCAGCCTCCGCAGGTTCGGCACATCCGGCGGCACCCGCGTTCGCCGCACCGTTCTCGGCGCTCTGGCCGGCGTTGCCGCCTTGTTGGCCACCGGTGTCACCGCCGCGCCGGCAGGCGCCGCCGACACGAAACCGGGAGTGGTGCCGCTCTCGGCGCAGGAACGCGCCCGTGGCTTCTGGACGCCGGAGCGGATGCGTCAGGCCACTCCGCTCGACGTACTGTCCGTCGACCGCTCGGACGTCGGAGCATCGGCACCTCGCAAGGGCAAGAAGGCGATCATCGCGCCCAGCGCCCCGGCATCCACCGTCGGGACCCTGGCGTTCCCCCACAGCGGCGGCGCCTGGACCGGCGGCGGAGCCGTGCTGAAGACCGCGGGGCGGGTGTTCTTCACCTACCAGGGCCGCACCGCCTCATGCTCGGGCAACGCCGTCACCAGCGCCAACAAGAGCACCGTGATCACCGCCGGCCACTGTGTGAAGCTGGAGGGCTCCTGGCACACCAACTGGGTGTTCGTGCCGGGCTACCACGACGGACAGGCCCCGTACGGAAGGTGGGCGGCGGCCAAGACCCTGTCCACACCGCAGTGGACGGACAGTGAGGACATCGACTACGACGTCGGCGCGGCCGTGGTCGCCCCGCTGGACGGCAAGAAGCTGACCGACGTCGTCGGCGGCCAGGGCCTGGCCTTCAACACCGGCTACAACAAGGCCATGTACGCCTTCGGCTTCCCGGCCGCCGCACCGTACGACGGCGAGAAGTTCATCTACTGCAGCGGTACCACCTACCGGGACTTCCTGCTGTCCAGCGACCACGGTCTGACCTGCGACATGACCGGCGGCTCCAGTGGAGGCCCCTGGTTCACCCAGTTCGACGAGGCCACCGGGACCGGGCTGCAGTCCTCGGTGAACAGCTTCAAGTACAACTTCCTGCCGACCGCCATGTACGGACCGTACTTCGGCGCGGACGCGCAGAACCTCTACCAGACCGCCCAGTCGTCCTGAACGGTCGCCCTGCCCCGCCGAAGCCGAGGCCGGCGCCCTTCGCGCCGGTCACGGCGGCGGCCGGAGCGCCCCGCCACGCCACGTTGAGTAACGTAGTGAGTGCAGTGAATTACTCATTTCCGTGATCGAAAGCGGTTGAGCATGGCGGCGCCATCGTTCACGACCGACGACGCTGAGGAATCTGTCGTTTCGCCGGTCAACTCACACAACGAGTGGGACCCGCTGGAGGAGATCATCGTCGGGCGCCTCGATGGCGCGGCGATCCCCTCCAAGCACCCGGTCGTAGCCTGCAATATCCCACCCTGGGCGGCCCGGCTGCAGGGCCTTGCCTCCGGCTTCAAGTATCCGCGCATGCTGATCGAGCGGGCACAGCATGAGCTCGACCAGTTCATCACCCTCCTGGAGTCCCTCGACATCACGGTGAGGCGCCCGGACGCGGTCGACCACAGGCAACGCTTCGGGACCCCCGACTGGTCCTCACGCGGTTTTTGTAACACCTGTCCGCGTGACAGCATGCTCGTCATCGGCGACGAGATCATCGAGACCCCGATGGCATGGCCGTGCCGGTATTTCGAGACGCACTCCTATCGCTCCATCCTCAAGGACTACTTCCGGCGCGGCGCGCGCTGGACGGCGGCGCCGAAGCCGCAGCTCACCGATGCCCTCTTCGAGGCGGATTTCCGTACGCCCGAGGCGGGCGAGCCCATGCGCTACATCCTCACCGAGTTCGAGCCGGTGTTCGACGCGGCGGATTTCGTGCGCGCGGGGCGCGATCTGTTCGTCACGCGGAGCAACGTCACCAACCAAATGGGCATCGACTGGTTGCGTCGCCATCTCGGGCCCGGTTATCGCATCCACGAGATCGAGAGCCGCTGCCGTACGCCCATGCACATCGACACGACGTTCGTCCTGCTCTCGCCCGGCAAGGCGCTGGTCAATCCTGAATACATCGACGTCGACCGCCTGCCCGACGTCCTGAACTCGTGGGACATCCTGATCGCCCCCGAGCCCAACCCGATCGACGAGCGCATCCTCAAGATCACCTCGATGTGCGGCAAGTGGCTCAGCATGAACGTTCTCATGATCGACGAAAAACGGGTGATCGCGGAGCGGCACCACACCGACATGCTGCACGCGCTCGAGAATTGGGGCTTCGAACCGATCCCGTGCGACCTGCTGCACTACGCGCCGTTCGGCGGCTCATTCCACTGCGCGACGCTCGACATCCGGCGTCGCGGCACGCTCGAATCCTACTTCTCTTGATCGGCCCACCGATCGTACGTGGCAGGTCGTCACGTTCCGCACGGTATGGGCAGGACTGGCGGGCGCATCCGACGGTGGGAGTACTCACACGTGCCCGTAACCGCCTCCCGCAACTGCCCTCCGCCCCCCGAGCCGACCCTGAGAGATCCCCCATCTGTCCCCAGATGTGTCAGAAATCTTTGACAGGTACCCGAAGGGGCTGTCAGCCTTTTCTGACAGGTACGACGGAAAGGGGCCGCGATGCCTGAGGTCCCGCCTCCGGCACCGACGGGCGACGAGCTGCTGAAGGTGCTCTCCGCGCTCGGCAATCCGCACCGCATGCGGATTGTCGCGGCGCTCATGGAGAGCCGGAACTACGTCAGCGCACTGGCGCGCGAGATCGGTATGGGCCGACCGCTGCTGCACATGCACCTGCAGCGACTGGAGGCTGCCGGACTGGTCGTCGGCACGCTCGAACTCGCGGAGGACGGCAAGGCGATGAAGTACTTCGAAGTCGCCCCGTTCTTCTATGAGTTGACGCCCCACGTCATCGCCCGGGCGGCCGCGACGATCACCGAGACCGCTGACCGGACCGACCGGACCCCGAAAGAGGAAGCGAAGTGAATGAGGAACTGGTGACGCTCGCCGCCGACGCCGAGGAGCTGGGGGTCCTGGTCGGCGCCGTCGGCGCGGCCGGGTTCTTCGCCCTGCTCATCGTGATCGTCTGGCAGGTCGCCGCCACCTGGCGGGCCCGCATGCTGGCGGCGCGCGAGGAGCAGTACAAGGAACTGGCGGCAAAGTACGCGCAACTCCTCGAAGACACCGTGGAGTTGCAGCGCCGCACCGTCGAGGAACAGCGGCAGACCCTCGACGAACTGACGCAGACCCGGCTGGCGGTCGGCTCGATGGAGAAGATGATGCGCGAGATCGAGTAACAGCGGCCGTAGACGTACGGCCGGGAGCGCCAACTCCCGGCCGTACCGAGGAAGCACACGCCCCGGACACACACATCCCGTACGCCACGGCAGGTCGTCACACCTCATGCGCCGTGGTGCCGATCCCGTGCGCCCTGTGCCGGTCGCCGCACTGGCTGCCGGCGGCGCGCTCCCACGAAGGAGACTACTCATGCGTGCGCTGCTCAAGCGCGTCACCCGTGCGCCCGGCGGGCGGCGCGGCAAATGGCTCGTCCTTGCGGCCTGGCTGATCGTGGCCGTCGCGCTCGGCCCGTTGGCCGGAAAGCTCGGCGACGTCGAGGACACGAGCGCCAACGCCTTCTTGCCGCGTGGCGCGGAGTCCGCGCGGGTCAACACCGAGCTGGAGAAGTTTCGCACGGACACGGTGATGCCCGCGGTCGTCGTCTACACCGGCGAGGGCGCGGACGCGAAGGCGGCCGCCGACCGGACCGCCTTCGCGCAGTTCGTCCCCGCGGGCGAGGGCATCTCGCGGCCCATCCCGTCCGATGACGGCGAGGCCCTGATGACCGTCGTCCCGCTGGACACCGAGGACGACCTCACCGGCAGGATCGACGAACTGCGCGAGATCGCCGGAGCCAATGCCCCACCCGGTGTGAACATCGAGGTCGGCGGGCCTGCCGGCTCCCTCACCGACCAGGTCGCGGTCTTCGACGGTCTCGACTCGACCCTGCTGATCGCCACCGCCCTGGTCGTCGCAGCACTGCTCCTGATCACCTACCGCAGCCCCGTCCTGTGGCTCCTCCCCCTGCTCGCCGTCGGCTTCGCGGCCGTCCTCACCCAGGTCACCACCTACCTGCTGGCCAAGCACGCCGGGCTGCCGGTGGACC
>NZ_JBQQCE010001033.1:0-565 GCF_052245645.1 Streptomyces sp. KR55
ATGCCCGCTCTGCCGCAGGTCGCACACCCACGGCGGCGGCTCCGGCGACGAGCCGTTCTACGGGCACCGCACCGCCCACTGCGCCACCGCCACGCCCGGCGCCGGCTACTGGCTGCAGCCCATCGAGGAGGCGCCGTGAGCCTCGATGACAAGGTCACCATGTGGGCTGAGCAGCAGGTAACCGCGCTGCTGCCGGACGAGGTCGACGTGCCCGCATACGGCAGCCTCGCATGGCTGCAGCTTCCCGCTGGGGACCCGCGGAAGGCAGCCGCGCTCATCACGGCCGCGGAGATGTGGCGACGCTACGGCGACGAGCAGGCGCTCCTCGACTGGTTCCGTGAGGCGCACCGGGCGCGGCCGTCGCTCGCCGACCGCCGGACGCGCGCCGAACTCGACGCCGCAGCCAAGCCGCACCCCCCGCACCAGTTGCAGGCCACGCCGGGCTGGCCACCGGTCGCCGTTCCCGGCCGGCCCGGCCGCTACCTCGTCGCCCAGGAGAACGCCGCATGACCGTCGACAACCTCGCCCAGGAGAACGCCGCATGACCGTCGACAACCTCGCCCGG